>JAEOSV010000251.1 GCA_016840185.1 Candidatus Hermodarchaeota archaeon
GATTACCCCAGTTGGACCCTGAAAGTCCAGATCATGCCCTTCAAAGAGGCCGAGACTTACCGATTCAACCCCTTCGACCTGACCAAGGTGTGGCCCCACGGAGACTACCCGTTACACGAAGTGGGCCAGCTGACGCTGGACCGTAATCCGAGCGATTATCACGCTGAGATTGAGCAGGCGGCGTTCGGGCCGAACAACCTCGTCCCCGGAATCGCTCCGAGCCCGGACAAGATGCTGCTCGCCCGTCTGGTTTCATACGCTGACGCCCACCGGGCTCGTCTGGGGGTCAACTATCAGCAGATTCCGGTCAACCGGCCCAAAGTACCAGTGCACAGCTACAGCAAGGGAGGGGCGATGCGGATTGACAATGTCTCAGATCCTGTCTATGCGCCTAACTCAATGGGCGGCCCCAAGGCCGACCCTGAGCGGTATCCAGAGGTGGCCATCTGGAGTGCCAGCGGCGAGTTCATCCGTGCCGCCTACACCAAACGCAAGGACGACAACGATTTCGGCCAACCCGGCACACTGGTGCGCAAGGTCATGGACGATGCGCAGCGCGAACGGCTGGTGTCCAATGTGGTAGTGCATTTGAAAAACGGCGTGTCCGAACCCGTTCTGCAGCGGGCCTTTGAATATTGGCACAACATCGATAAGGAAATCGGCGACCGCATAGCCAAAGGCGTGAAAGGCGGATAATCAGCTCGCGGACGCGTTCGTTAGGGCGTGGTTCAAGCTGACGAACCGCGACATGGTACATCGAGTGCTACTTAGAGCCCGAGGTTCCCACTGAGGAACTCATCTGGCGTACAAATTTACTAATCTATGGTTTTCCATTGATAAGAACCACTCACACTAACACCGTGATAGAAAAGCTAACACGTGTTAGAAACACTTATGCCCTGTCCTATACCGTATATACCCGGGTTAGGCACAGCAATCTGGACTGTGAACCCAGCTGTGGAGAGCTTGAGCACCGAAGAGTATGCTGCGAAAATCCGCGGATACGTCCGTGAAGCCCGGAAGAAGAGAGATCTCCACGATTATTACACCGCAGGTCTGCTCTACCAAAGGGCTGCGAAAATTGCCTATAAAGTCAACCGATCACCGCGGAAATATGAGACCCAGGCATTAGCGTGTTTTGAAATGCAGGTCCAAGATAGCCTGGGTGAGCAGGAGTATTCAAAGGCTGCAGATACACTTGAAAAAATTGCAAAGATGTATGAAAAAAGCGGTGATACACAGCTCGCAGCTGAAATGCGGTTGCAAGCAAGTTACATGCGGCTGCAGGCAATTGAAGCCATGGTTTCCTAGCAATGAAGTGAAACCACCCTTTATTCTTCACTGCGTTCCCGGATAACGACAATGAAAACCATCATCAATCCCATGGCCACCATGACATCTCCAAGTTGATGCAAAAACAAGGATTCAATGGTGACAAATCCGAAAAGATTGGTGAAACATGGAATGCCGGGGCCAATGCTTGAACATCGCATTTGAGAGGTAAACGCATAGTTCATGAATACAATTGCGATTCCCAAGCCAAGCAATCCTGCGATTCCAAGCGAGACTAACACGGGTTTTTTGTTTATCCAATGTCGGAATTGTGTGATGATTCGAAACCACTGAATTCGATTTTCACCGGGTTCTGGTTGTGGACTTCGATTAAGGAGCAAGGTAAGGGCCATGAGGATCATTCCTAAGACAAAGAGGAATAATCCGATGTAGTGCCAGGTGTCAGGGAAGATGCGGAAGTAGGGGAAAAGAGACCATTGGATGACGATGCGATAGCGGAGAGCAAAGATGGCTTCATCGAGGCAAATCCAGACGGCGAAACTGATAATGAAGAAGGGAATGAACACGAGCGCATAGAACAGCCAATCGTGTTCGATTATACGAAGACGCCGGAGTCTTTGTCGCCAGCCTTGTTCCTGGTGGTTCATTCTCAACTCAACCTCCCTTGTAGAGATAGCAGTCCAAGAACAACTTTGATGGCGCTAATTGAAGCGATTATGATGAGTCCATAGGTGACGAAGACATTTCCAATGAAATGCAGTATCAATGGTTGGATTTCAATGGTGAGGAAGACGTAGATATTCGATGGAAGGGTTCCTTTCAGATATTCTCCTTGGTACAGGAAAGCTTGATGCATGCAAAACCACACGCCCATACTTGCTAGGAACAATCCGAAAAAACCGAGAATCTTGAATAAATCTGAATGACACAAGAAATGAGCTAGCTGGCTCTTGAACCGACGGGATGGAATGTCGGATTTCTCAGTAATCACGAGCGTTAGAGTAAGAGGGAGATAGAGAAGCACAAGCCCGATCGAGGCCATGAGAATTCCGATGTCATGGAGTTGGGTCAAACTGAAAGCCGGGAGGATGGCTATGAGTTCGGGAGGGAGGAACTGACCGAAATACAATTCCATGAATGCCCGGTCTAAGAATCCTCTCACACCGATAAAGACGAGGAGAAAGGCGAAGATACTGAAAGCGATGAAAACCGCTAACAGTTTCCGTTTTGAATGAAGTTGCACCGTTTGTGTTTGAGGAGTTTGAGTCGTTGCCAACCCTCCCTTTAGTCAAGTCCTTTGGTGGATTCGTGGATAAGTTTGCCAATGATTTTTCGTGTTAGCCAACCTGACGCAATAGATTCAGCAAAATCCAATCGATCAAAATACAAACGAAGACATTTCACCAAGTTATTCTCATATATTAGAACTTCAGCTTGCTTAGATTGAACCTTCCGACCATCTGGAAGTGTGCTATTGACAATGAATTCTTCGAAGAACACCTCATTTTCCACCATAATTACAACGGGATCTATGGAAATGGTGCTAACATGCTGAAACATCCACTCCAACCATTTTCGTGCACCTTCGTGCCCATACAAAGTCAACCCGAGCAGCTCAATCGTACACTTCTCATCGAAGAAGGGTAGAATCCGGTCTATCTCCCGAGTTTCAATGGCATCATCGAAGGCTTTGGCTGCTTTCAATATCGATTCCTTAGTTTGCAAAGCTATCACATCTTTGTGCGCTGCTTCTACTCTATTAACTGGATAATACAGCTTTTTTATTAATGGTAATGGGCAAAATGAAACTCCCTGTTTTTAGACACACTTAATAGTGATTTTTCGAATCATCTGAATGATTACTCGATATCGAGTAATGCTGGTAATATCGAGGCTACGAAAATGCGAATTAATCGTAATATTGTACCCCTTTTTGCCCTCTGTACATTGCTGCTACCATTTGCCTTTACTTGGTTTTCAGGGTTTCACTCAACTCCAATAATTACTGTTGCTGCTTTACCACAACCAACGGTTACTCCACGGATTCTTTACTACACAGAATTTGCTGATAACAGTCCCATTGGTGAAGTTGTGAATGTGTGGGATGCAATCAATGCTACCCATGGCACAGATTACACACGAACCAATCTAACCTCCTACACTGATCTTGCAGCTGAGCTCCCGAACCATGATATTCTACTTGTTCTTGAACAAGAATGGAGTTCGTTGGAAAACATCACTGATATCGCCACAGCCTGGCAGACACCCCTAACAACCTTCCTTGCTGATGGTGGTATTGTTCTCTTAATGACGTATTTCTCCATACAAGCTGTCGAGTTTGGGGCTACAGCCCGAATTCTCAATGAAACCGGACACTTCACCTTCATTGATGAGGTCAACAGAGTCATGGCATCAATTGTCATCGATGAACCCACCAATCCATTAGTTGATGGAGTCACAGCATTTACAGCTCCCGATGGAACCTTGAGTTTCAACACCACGGAGACCACAGTTGTCGCTTCAGTCAACATCGTCGGAGATCCAATTCTCATTCACAAGCCCATTGGTGTTGGACATCTAGTCGTGATGGGATTCGACTGCTTTAATCGTCACTCTGAAACTGACAAAATAATAGGGAACGCCATCCGATTGTATCAACCACCTTCTGCACCAGTCCTAGCCAATCCCGGAGCCACAATAACAGGTTATCAAGTGCCACTCAATTGGACCCCAGCGACAGACTCTGATGGGATCATCGACTACTATTACGTCGAAACCAGTGCGAACCCCAGTTTCAGTATTATCGGTCAAAGCGACACGACCACTGACACGTTTTACAGTTTCTCCTTCCTTTCCAATGACACCTACTATTTCCGTGTTCGAGCCATCGACAATAATACACTCGTCGGTCCATGGAGTAACGTTGTAAGTACCTATATCGAAATTCCGCCCATTACCCTCCCACCCGGAATACCAGGATTTCCAATCGAAGCCATTGCACTTGGACTGCTTCTCTCGTTAGGGACAATCTTCGTTATACGAAGGCGCAAAAAGTAAAGGGTATCTCTTTCAGATACCTTCCCTCCCTTCTTTTTTTCATTCCCAAGAATTTAAGGAAGACTGCACAAGTCCTGCTCGAGAGGATTACATTTCGAACCCTGTTTTTCCGGTTCCCCATTTGTCCAGCGCGACTTTCAATTCTGCATAGTCTTCAGCATAATCTTTCAGAGAGATTCCTTTGACTGTGGCTTCAATGGCTTGTCGGAAGGCTCGCGCTCCTGCTGAAGGTCCGCCATGTTCAGCGGGGAAGGCATGGATACCTCCTCCCGTCCCAATCATGATTTCAGCGCCTAAATCTTCCATCACCAGTGGGACATGCCCGGGGGTGATGGCGCCACTAGGCATGGGCATCGTGGGTTTGATGTGGTGAAGTGGGTAATTCATGGCGCGGGCCATTTCGATGTAGCGTTGTTTGAGTAAGGGAGCCTTCCCATAAGGTGCAGGAAATACTTCAATATCCACTCCGGCAAGCCTTGGCAGTTTCCCAATAACTAGCTGGGTGGATAATCCACTAATAGGTGAGTAACTCATGGCTCCAGCAATATCCATGTGCCCAAGTACTGGTACGTTGATGCTGGGATCATCTGTAACTTGCCTCACGGCACTGTACCCAACTGCCAAGTAGTTAATCATCAAAGCGTTGGCACCATGCTCAAGGGCGGCCTCTGCATTTTCCATGAGTTGTGGAATTCGGTCAGTGATATTGATGGTGTACAAGGTTTTCTCCCCCTTCTCAGAATTTGCTTTATCAATGGCATCCATATAGAGGGGGAGGCGTTCGGTGATCCGATTGAAAACGGGATCAGCAATGAGCTCATCATCTTTGATGATGTCCGCCCCACCTCGAGCTGCTTCATAAAGTAACTTGGCACCCACCTTTGGCGGATATCCGGTACAAGGTTTAATCATATTGTTGAGCAAGGGACGTCCCTTCACACCCAATACTTTGAAAACGCCCTTAGTCCCAAACTTGGGTCCTTGAAAGCCCTTCAACCAACTTTTGGGAAATCGAAGGTCTAATACCTTTACCCTGCCACCCATGCTGATATTACCCACAACCGTTGAAAGGAGCATGGGGATTTGCTGACCGAAGTTTATCCAAGGAAATGCAACTTGCACGATATAATGACGGTGGGTCACATCCTTCGGTTGACTATACTCAGGGTACGGTCCTTCATAGATGCCGATGACCTTTGCTACGTGTTTCTTCCTCATTTGAGGTGTTTCACCAGGCACAAGTATCCAAGTGCCTGTGCTCTGTTCAACGGCGGCCATCTCACAAATGTCCTTGATGGGCAATCCTAACGGAGCTCCAAAATAGTACGTCGCAATCACATATTTTTCTGGATCGATTTCATCGGGTAGAGCATTGGGTTGACTTTCAATCGGTAATTTTTCTTCAGGTGTCATTTTTTGATTCACCTTGGAAAGGGCTTCGTTACAACGGGGCGCTTAGGCGGTATTTTAGCCTTATCTACGTTAAACCTTTTATACCGGTTTCTCGTGAATTGTATTCAATTCAGCTTGCCTGTGGTGGATCCCATATTCTTCTTTTTTCGTGTGGGAGCCTACAATGGATTGAGCTGATGGAAGGTAAAAAAACATGAAAAAAACAAAAATGATGAGTTTTGTGCTCCTTACGATTCTGTGTATCCCTCTTCTTCCATGGAGTCTAATACTCCCACCTCAATCTCTTGACTCTACAACAATAAATCCAGTTATTGGCTCTGAACCAGTTCTTCCATCGCCTGAGCCACCACATCGACGAGTCCCCATTTCGATTCTTGTCTACACGGAATATGTTGATGATAGTCCTGGTGAAGAATATGAAAATACCATGGCTGCTATCAATGGCACATACGGAACCGATTATTACGCTTCAAATCTTACAGATTATACGAATTTAGGATCACGCTTAGTTGGTCATGATATTTTCTTGATTCCAGAACAAGAGTTGGTAAACGATGATGCAACCATGAGAACAGTCGGCCAAGCTTGGTCGAGTATTCTCCCTACCTTCGTTGATAATGGGGGAATTGTGATTCTCATGTCCTTTGGCTCTTATTCAGGATTAGGCACTACTAGCTACATTTACAATGAAACCGGATTAATGGATATCTACGGGTTCACCGACGTTTCCTTCTCAGCAATTAACCGCGTCAATGCAAGTGATGCTTTAGCACGAGGTGTATCATCGTCTTGGACTGCTCCTAACGGTGCCATTAGCTTTGATACCCCAGATCAGACAACCGTAGTTGATGATGGTGCGGACCCAGTTGTCATTCATAAAATCCGGGGAATGGGTCATATTGTGTTATTAGGTTTTGACCTCTATGTTAGTGAACCTAATTGTACGACAATACTTGCCAATGCACTCCGATTACACCGTCACGTCGTCTTTGATGCATCCCATGTTCCATTTGGTACGATCTTTAGTTCCTTGAGTAGTTTTGCAGATGATTTAGTTGCAGAAAACTTTGCTGTCACTAGTATGGGTACCTTTAGTGCCTCTCTTATCAGCGCCTGTGATGTTCTCGTGATTACTACAGGAACTGCTACCTTCTCAAGTGGTGAAGCGGATGTTGTTGAATCCTTTGTCTTGTCAGGTGGAGGATTGTTCATTATCAGCGATTACGGACAATTTGGTGAAGAACTAGATCCTGTGTCCACCAAGTTTGGATTCACACGAAATTCGACGTACTTAACAGATACCGATGATACTATCTCTGGAGATTCATACAATGTCTACGACAATCTCGGCGGTAATTTGAACCTCTTTAACCATTCAGTAACTCTTTCTGTAGATCGACTTGAACTTGATCGTCCTGGTGGGCTCGTGAGTCTACCCACGGCTGCCGTTCCACTTGTGACAACAGATAACGATGGAACTTCAGACTGGAATACGGGAAGCCCAGCTGATGATATCACCATGGCCGCGGCGTTAGTTACGTCCGGTTTTGGTCGTGTAACAATTGTCATGGATTATAACTTTCTTAATGATGCGACTAATCCTGATGGAGACGGAGAAAATACCTATTTTGATAGCGACAATGATGAATTTGCCATCAATAATATTCGATGGCTTTCAGCTGCAGGAATTAAAGAACGTATAGTACTGTTTGATAATTCTCACAGCCCAATTGCAGGTTATGACGTCCAAAACGCCTTCCTTGAATGGGCACAGTATATGACATGTAATGGCTATACAATTCAGTGGATGTCCACATTCTATACTAGCCTCATCAACCAAGCACATATTCTAGTAATCTCTGAAGGTTCAAGTGGATATTCAAATCCGGAAACCACTGGGATTGTCAACTATGTTGCTTCAGGTGGAAGTCTATTTCTCCTAGCTGATTGGGGTTCATTTGGTGATAATGTCGATGCTCTTGGAAATCAGTTTGGAATTGACCGAAATGACACTAGTTATCTGGATGACTCTAATGATTGGTACGTAGGACAATCCTTAATCATCTATGAGACTGCTAACTTCGCTTCCCATCCAATTATGCAGGGAATCTCGCGAATTGATGTTGATCGCGGGACGGCCTTTGATACCGTGGGCACTGGCACGGCTCTTGTCTTTGCTGATGCTGATGGTACATGTAGCTGGCATGATGGAGGTATTGCTAACGGGATCGCCGTCTTCGCGGCAACCGAGCATGAACAGGGAAGAGTTGTTTATATAACAGACATTAACTTCGCGGGAACCATAGATGATCCTGATGGAGATGGAGAACCTGATTTCTACGAAGCCGATAACAACCTATTCTTAGTGAACGCCTTCCAATGGCTAGCAGAGAATCGTGCACCCTACGTTGAATTGACATTTCCAAACGGTGGTGAAACCGTCAATAACACCATTACAATCACATGGACAGCTTCTGATCCCAACAAAGACCCGATTCTTGGCTATGACCTTCTGTACAGTAATAATAGTGGTACATCATGGTATTCAATTGATACTGGGATTATGACAACAAGTTACATTTGGAACACAACTTTTGTGCCAAACGGTACAAACTATCTTATTCGGGTTGCAGCCCACGACTATGAACTCACGGGAATTGATGACTCCGACGCAGTCTTTACCATCGACAACCCAGTGCCCCCACCCCCGCCAACCCCAATACCGCCCCATCCCTGGTGGTGGTGGATCGTCGTAGTGATCGTGGTAATCATTATCTTCGTCATCGTCCTGGTCTACCTCTTCATCCTGCGACCAAAAAGTGTGGCTAGCAAATAGCATAAAACGTGGAGGAGTCTTCCTTCACTTCCTTTCCTTTTTTTAGCGTCTATTAGAGATGTAAGTTAAGACCTTCAAGCGAAGGAGCTACCAAGTTTTTTATATAATGAGCTATAGATTTGTGTACAATTGGATTGGTTTCAGACATTTTGACAAGGTAGTTTCACCAAAATGTCATTTAAGTTGTTATCAATCGAGTGATTGGAGGGATAAAAATGAAGTTAACAAAAACCAGCTATATTTTGATTCTTATCATGTTTTTATTGTCATCTATCATTATCACTACTTCAGAGCCTTACCAAGCCACACCTTTAGAGGCTCCGGCAAGTTTTCAAAGTAGTGCAATTTCGCTTCCTTCACCGGAACTCCCTCATCGAAAGGTTCCTATTTCGATTTTGGTGTATACGGAATTCGCGGATAATAATCCGGGTGGCGAGGTTGAAAACACCTTTGGTGCAATCAATGATACCTATGGAACTGATTACTATTGGACAAATTTCACCGATTATACCGAACTAGCGAACCAGCTTCCAGGTCATGACATTCTCCTAATCGTTGAACAAGAAGCGTTTCAATCGACTGCCAACGGTACAATCTTAGGGCAAGCATGGGCGACAATTTTAAACACATTCGTCAACGATGGCGGAATTGTCATCCTTACAGATTATGGATATTGGGCCCTTGGTGTTACAGCAGAAATCTTCAATGCCTCAGGACTGATTGAGATTCAGGGCTATACAGATCAATCCAGCAATACTGTTAATCTGGTAAACCAAAATGACGCATTAGCTCGTGGTGTGGCAAGCTCTTTCACCGCTCCAAATGGAGCAGTAAGTTTTGACACTGCTGAAACAACCAGTGTTGTAGAAGATGGTTCTGAATCCCTGGTTATACATAAGGTAATGGGAAAGGGCCACATAGTTCTCATAGGATTCGATTTTTTCAATCGAGAAACTAATGCCGATAGAATATTGGGTAATGCCATTCGATTGCACAGACATGTTGTCTTTGATGATTCTAACGGACAGTATGAAAATATCTTTGGTGACCTATCGGGATTTACCGATGACCTTGTTCAAGCGGGATTCGCTGTTTCATCCATGGGAAGCTTTAGTGAAGAATTAATCAGTGCAAGTGAAGTTTTAGTCATCCCATTTTGTGACACTTTTTATTCAGCTAGTAATAAGACCTTCATTGAAAATTTCGTTGCTCAAGGTGGTGGACTTCTGCTTCTTTCCTGGCAGCTTAATTGGGCGGAAGAAATCAATGATGTCGCTAACACTTACGGATTTGGCTTGGAATTAAACAGCAGCCTTGAAGATTCGAATGATACAGATCCTCCACTAAATGACCCTGCTCTACCTGTGTACTCTGGGTCGAATATTCGAAATCATTCCATAACA
>JAEOSV010000252.1 GCA_016840185.1 Candidatus Hermodarchaeota archaeon
CTTCTTGGTTAGATCATTCAGTTCCTTGGTGGTATGCTTTACAATATATTGAATGGCTGCGGGACGACTGAACCCCACAGTATCCGCGATAATAATTTTATTTGCTCCAGCTTCAACCGCTGCATGTGAGATTTTTACAATGCTATCGATTTCACTCCGAGTTGCATCTTCAACAACATAGGCAATTTCAGCTCCATGTTCCACACCATAGCTCGTACATTTCACGAGACGCTCAATTGCATCCTCAAGGGTCATCCGCAATTGGTATTCCAAACGCAAACGACTAGGAGCAATAAAGATGGGAATGATATCGGCTCCAGAATCCAGACAAGCTTGAATATCACCAATCACTGCGCGAGCGGGTGCCGCTAACTTAGCCTGTGTGAACCCTTCATCGGAAAGAAGCTTTATGGTCCGTTTCTCTTTCTCTGATACCATCGGGAATCCAGCCGCAATCACCGCCACACCCACTTCATCCATAAGCTTCGCAATCTTGACCTTCTCATCGATTGTAAGAAGAGTACCTGCGGTTTGCTCGCCATCACGTAAGGTTTCATCCCAAATCCAAACGCGATTAGGAGTAGATGGCAACCGTAAATCCTCTCGGCGGTTATGATTGACAATTAATCCAGCGGATTCTAATTCACTTGTCACACTCAAACGCTCCTTGTATTTTCTGCTAATCCTGCATCCTTCTCCTCATCCTTTATGTTTTTTGAAACGCGAGAAATCCGCACAGGTCTGCATTTCCAATTACGAATGGTTCTTAAGTAAAATTCACACAAAGCGAGTTACTAACCTAATGTGCAACCAACTACTCGGTGTCACAGATGGCTTCAAAGAGCCTAAAAAAACGCATCCAACCAGTGTTTTCCCCAACATCAATCGTACTCATTGGTGCTAGTGATAACCCTCGATCCTTTGGATTCCAAATCGCCCGATCGCTCATCCGCGATTTCGAAGGACCCGTTCATTACGTGAATCCCACAGAAGCCGAAGTTCTCGGTTATCCAACCTTCGCAACCATAAGTGAGGTCCCCGAAGCTTCACATTTCTGGATAATTACCACACCTACACGAGAATTCGCTAAAACCCTTCGAATAATAGGGAAGCGCCAACCTCTCGGCATCCTGTTACTTTTTGAGTTACAATCGACTCAATTCGATGCGGCTAGAAAAGAAATTTCGAAATTAGCATGTCCTGTATTCGGACCCCGCAGTGCTGGGTTCTACAGTTCAATTACCCATTTCGACATGATGCCACTTCCCACCGAAGTACTTCCACGACCCCGGGATGGAGCTACCGGAGTCATCACTGATAACCGCGATGTTGCCTACGGACTACTTGAGCAAGTCACAAAATATCGCTGTGGAGTCTCTCTCTTTATTGATCTCGGCGAATCCTTGGGAACAACAGAATCTGACATGCTTGCTTACCTAGCCCAAGATAAGGCTACTCGAGTCATTCTACTTGGTGCAGGACAAATTTCAAACACATCGAAATTCCGCGCTGCAGTCCGAAAAGCCCACCGGGCAAAGAAACCCATCATCATCTCCCTTTGGCCTCAAGAAATCACCAAACAACTTGGACTACACCGTCGAACTGGAAAAGGTGTCACACCTTTAACCCAACCTTTAGCTGAACAACACAATCTCATGGTCACATCCTCCTGGGGACGCGCCGTGGACTTAGCACTCCTCTGCCAAACACAACCCCTACCCGAAGGCAGAGGTGTCGTAGCGATATCAAACTTTGGCGCCTACTGCGTCTATGCTGCGAGCGCCCTCCACGATTCACCCATGGAGCTAGCCCAACTCCAACCAGACACCCTCGCCGCTCTCAACGAAAATCTTCCCCCCTACTGCCGTAACGACAACCCCATCGGTCTGTATACCAACGCGGATGAAGAACGATTAGATACCGCCCTCCGCCTCGTTCTCCCCGATCCCAACGCCAACAGCGTTCTCATTAGTCTCCTCCCTGATTCACCCAACATCGACCCTGACTACCTCTATGTCATGCTCCGCCAACGCCTCAAAGCCCTTAAAACCCCCAAAACCATCATCGGCGTCATACCTGCCACCGAACGTGATAACCTCCTCATCGATAGCCTTGAACGCCTCAACATCCCCATATACTCAAATGCTCACCGAGCGGTCACCACATTAGAAAACGCATATCAACTCAACAAACTGCTCAAATCCAACACATAGGAGTGGATACCAATCTACAAAGCATATGTCCTCATCAAAGTCGCCCCCCAACAAGAAGACAAAATATTACGCGAAATCTCAAAATTTGCCGCCATCTCAGAAGCGCACAAGCTTTTCGGTCTTTATGACATGATAGTCGAAATCGAACGAAAAGGAATGCGCGATATTATGGAAACAATTGGTAAAATTCGTGCAATCAAAGGCGTACAAGATACAATCACAAATCTTGTTGCTGACTTCGAAATGGATGTTCATGGGGCTCCTCTCTAAATCCCAACGAGTGAATTTAGGAACGGAGGTTAACTGAGGGGCTGTCATGAAATCGGACTTGGAACCGTTTTTCAATCCGAAAACGGTCGCCGTCGTCGGAGCTTCAGCACGCAAAACCAGTGTAGGCGGGGTTATTTTCCGTAACTTCCTCAAACCCGCTTTCAAAGGCGTAGTCTATCCCATTAACCCCCGTGCCACCGACGTCCTCGGGATTCCAAGTTTTGAACGTGTTTCATCAATCCCTGAACTGGTTGACCTCACTGTAATTGCCGTCCCCGCCGGAATTGTTCCCAACATCATGGAAGATTGCGAACAAAAAGGTGTCAAAGCCGCTATCATTATCAGTGGTGGATTCAAGGAAACGGGACCTGAAGGCGCCTACCTTGAAGAACAAGTTATCGAAATTTCCAAACGAAGTGGCATCCGGGTCATTGGGCCTAACTGTGTTGGAGTCTATGATACTAATACAGGTGTAGACACCACATTTCTCCCTGCCTCAAGGATGGGTAGACCCGGAAAAGGATATATCAGCTTCATCAGCCAAAGCGGAGCCTTTGCAGCAGCGGTTCTGGACATGAATGCCCAATCTGGACTGGGAGTTAGTCGTGTCGTTAGCTTTGGTAACAAAGCCGACGTCAACGAAATCGATCTCATCCAATACTTAGGCGATGATACAGAAACTCGGGTTATCGTCGAATACTTAGAAGGACTCTCCCCGAGTACTGGGGGATCCTATATTCAAACTGCCAAAAGGGTCACTCAACAAAAACCGATTATTGTTGTCAAATCTGGACGATCAAAACGAGGGTCAGCAGCCGCAGCTAGCCATACGGGTGCACTCGCAGGTGATTCGCGGCTCTATGATTTCGCTTTCCATCAAGCGGGCATTCTCTCTGCGCGTGATTTCGAGGATGGGTTTGAAATGGCAAAGACTTTGGCCTCCCAACCTCCCGCCGAAGGTAATCGCATTCTCATAGTTACAGATGCAGGGGGTGCTGGTGTCATGACTGTTGATGCATGCGAAGCCCTTGGATTAACCGTACCAGAAACCCCAGAAAAAGAAAAACAGCTTCTCCGTGAAGCCTTTCCTGGATATTGTAGTGTTCATAATCCCATCGATCTCACCGGGGATACGAATGCCGAACGGTACCAAGTTGCCTTTGATACCCTTCTTGGAACACCCCACTATGATGCTGCCATCGCCATTGTGATGATGCAAGTCCCCCTGTTGAATCTAGATATCGTCGATCGATTGGTCGCCGTTGTCCGGAAATACAACAAACCTTTAGTTGCGCTCACCGCAGGTGGACGGTTCACCATGAAAGGTGCGCAACTCTTGGAAAAAGCCGGAATACCTGCCATGCCCACTCCTGCACGAGCATCAAAGGCCTTATGGGCCTTAGTGGAGTACGGGCAGTATCTGAAGAAATTTCACGCTCAAAAGAAATCCAAATGAGTCTTCTTTTTCTTGGTTCACAGTTGGACAACGGTACTGTTTATAATTACATGATATTACCCTTGCTTCATTCAGCTTTCCTCGTATGAACGAGGTGTACTATTGTGGTCAATGTAAGCATTGTCGGAGCCGGACAAACCAAGTTCGGACGACACGACGATTATGATTTACGAGAGCTCTTCGCCCTCGCAGCTCACGAGGCTATCGAAGAGGCTGGAATTGCTCCGAAAGACGTAGAAGCCGCCTTTATCGGCAACCTATCTGCAGATCAATTCAATCGGCAAACACACATTGCGCCAATGATGGCCGATGCTGTTGGAATGAAAGGCATCACGGCCACCAAATGTGAAGCAGCCTGTGCATCATCTGCAACCGCACTACGGGCAGCAATTTTGGCTATCGAATCAGGCCAGCATGATGTGGTGATGGCGGCCGGCGTTGAAAAGATGACCGATCTTCCCACACCCGGTGTCATAGAGATATTAGCTATGGCCGCTGACCAACCCTTCGAAGCAGAACCGGGAATCACCTTTCCGGGGATTTTCGCCATCTTTGCTGTCGCTCATATGGCAAAATATGGCACGACCAAAGAGCAACTCGCTGCGGTCGCCGTCAAAAACCACGCCAACGCCGTCCATAATCCTCTCGCCCAATATCAAAAAGAAATCACTATAGATACGGTCTTATCTGCTCGAATGGTTGCCTGGCCCTTAGGTCTCTTCGATTGCTCACCAATCACCGACGGTGCAGCAGCAGTTATCCTTACACGCAACAAACTCGCGAAGAAATTCACCGACGCCCCAGTGAAAATCAAAGCGTCTGCACAAGCAAACGATACGATGGACATGTGTGACCGCTCCGACCTAACCACACTCTATTCTGCGAGAACGGCTGCTCAACGCGCATACAAACAGGCAAAAGTCAGTGCACAAGATATTGACTTTGCCGAAGTCCACGACTGCTTTACCATCGCAGAAATTATTGCCACTGAAGACCTTGGCTTTTTCACACCCGGAATGGGCGGACAAGCGGTCGAAGAAGAATACACTGCACTCGACGGCGAATTTGCCATTAATACCAGCGGTGGACTAAAAGCCAAAGGTCATCCCGTCGGTGCCACCGGCGTCGCCCAAATTATTGAACTGTACCACCAGCTGCGCAACGAAGCAGGCAAACGCCAAGTCGACTCACCCAATTATGGTTTAGCCCACAACGTAGGTGGATCAGGTGCGACTGCGGTCGTCCATATTTGTGAACGATGGTGATAAGCATGAGTGAAGAAACAACTGTCAAGAAATTCTTTGAACTAATCAACGAGCAAAAACTTTGTGCAGCCCACTGTTCCAATTGTGATGCGCTTCATCTGCCTCCACGGCTCTTTTGCCCAAATTGCAACAGTAAGACAACTGATTGGACCCAATTAAGTGGAGAAGGTACCATTCGATCATTTACTGTGATACATATTGCCGGAACCAAATATTCAGAGGATGTTCCATACATTGTCACCATTGTTGCTCTCAAAGAAGGGCCTTCAGCGTGTGCACGATTAGTTGGTGTTGATCCCCTCAAACCCGAGAATATCAAGGTCGGTGATGCAGTTACCGCAGACTTCGAAGAAATCCCAGGACCAACGAAAGAAACAAAGACTATGCGTCTGATTTTCCGTCCGGCATAGTGTCTAAGCTAGTTCTTGATCCCGAGATACCGAATGGCTGAAATTGCAAACACTTTAGTGACTTTCACCAAGTCATCAATCGGCACATATTCGTCTGCGATATGGGCGAATGTCATATTCCCAGGACCATAGACCACGGTTGATTCGATTCCAGCTCGTCGAAGCAATCGCCCATCCGTTGCATAAGGGACAAGGAAGTACACAGTGTGTCCAGTTATCTCGCTTGATGTGTTAAAGAGAGTGGTCACGAGTTTGTTCTGTTCATAATTGGGAACCGAATTCCCTTCGAAAGATTCGATTATCTCTGTGGTGCAAATCTCTGACAAACTCAGCTTCTCAGCATGACCCCGAATAAAGTCAATCATCTCCTGTGGTTTTTGACCAGGCAAAATACGGAAATCAAGTTGTGCTTCACAGCGATCCGGAACCACATTTGCTGCCACTCCTCCAGAAATTGTCCCCACGTTCATCGTCGTTGTCGTAAGACCTTCAATTCCTGCGGTGAGCGGGTTAGGCTCATCTCCCTGAAAGATAAACGCTTCCATGGCTTCCGGTTCGATTTTCAGAGCCGCGGCAAGCTGGTTAATGATTGCCTCGCGTGTGATTGGTGGGGGGACCGTTGGAGGTTTATCCGCTTGTAGGGATTGAAGCAGGTTCACCATCATCATGATGGCATTCTTCCCCGCTGCTGGAATACTACCATGTGCCTTCTTACCTTTCAAAGTCACCTTCAACCAAATTGGTCCCTTCTCTCCAATATTTACTGCATAACCAAGCTGTCCCATTCCCGAAGGCTCGGCGACGATCGCGGCATCCGCTTTGATTTTCTTCCAAGCCTTG
This sequence comes from Candidatus Hermodarchaeota archaeon, assembly GCA_016840185.1. The sequence goes on from JAEOSV010000252.1 coordinate 6,455, forward strand.
TCGATACACCACATAGTCCCCAATTTACCTTGCCGTTCTTCATCTCCCACAGCATTAAGGATGAGTGTCCCCTTCAAGGGCACTTCCAAATCATGGAGTGCACTCATCGCCATTGCCTGACAAGCGACCCCACCTTTCATATCCACGGCTCCCCGCCCATAGATACGACCTTCACGAATTTCTGCCGCAAAAGGATCCACGGTCCAATCTTCACCTGGAGGAACAACATCAATATGCCCATTGAATAAAATGCGCTTCCCCTTGTTCACCTCCCACGTTGTAACAAGATTATCAATATTCTCGTGTGACGAAATATACTCGGTGTCAATCCCCCGTTTTTCCAACGTCTTTCCAACACAATGGGCAACCTCTGCCTCACCACGGGTTTCCCGATTCCAACTCGGAATACGAATCATATCCTGACATAGTTTCACTAACTCATCCTGAAGCTCATCGATATAATCGCGGACTTTGTGCTCCCATTCATTTGCATGCATCGTTACAACCACGCGACCATAATCTGTCATTAATGAAAAACCTTGAGGGTGTTCGAGGGCAAAACCAAATACCTTAAACTGGTCAACCTCCCCCATTCTCTTAGCAGGTGATTCTCCTACATGACTCAGGGAGCAAACGTCGAAGATCAGCTTTGCGATATTTCCGAAAAAGCCCAATTTGCAATGTTCTTAGACATTCTCACTCCCAAACCAGGAACTGTACATCGATACAGGGACCACCCTGATACACGCTTCATTC
>JAEOSV010000253.1 GCA_016840185.1 Candidatus Hermodarchaeota archaeon
ACTAAGTGGACATTTATATCAGCTTGGAGTAGAGCTCGCTGAAGATATTTTACTAGCTCATTAACAGCCTTCACATCGACCACTGAAGAGCGCAATAGCTTCTGAACTGCTTGGTGAAGCGATGAACCTAATTTTCCAAGGACCATAGTGTTTTCCTACTCTATTCGAATACTGAGCGGTTAACTCAATACGGCATAATAATTCTTTCTAAAATGATTCAATATCTTCTAAAACGGCACCAATTATTAGCGGAAAGAGGGCGGTTGCGTCACCAATAACGGTTTCAAACTTGGCTTCTGCCTTTACCTTGCCCCACGATATTCCCTCTTGAAGTTTTGCTCCACTTAAGCTTCCATCCTCTTCGCGTGCCATCGTAATTTGAATAGCGCTATCAAGACCACCACGCAAAATATTTGCACCCAAGGTAAAATGCTTTGGCAGACCACCGCCTAAAATAATGGCTCCAACTCGTTTTGCGTCATGGACTTGGTCGTAGAGAATTTCCATATCTTTGAGTCCATTGAGTTTGAGCGGATGTATTTGGCTGAAGAGGGCGATGTGTAAGCCAAGCATGGAGTCTAAAATTCCTGGACAAAAAATGGGCACTTTCTTCTGATAGGCTTGATGGACAATGGACTCTGCGTCCTTTACATGTTCACCAATTGTGTTGATAAGCTCTGATGGGGCAAGTCCTTCAGTACGCGTCTCTTCAGGGATGCCACTCAAAATGGAGCGTATTGTATCCTCAAATTTCTCAAAGCCCGCCGTTTCAACATAGACATCACCAGCACGCCCCAATTGTTGTTTGGCTAATTCCCGATCATCCGCGTGCAAGCTTCCTTTTACATGATGTCCTCCAATTGCTTCCAGTACATCATGAACAACATTAGCACCACTGGTCACAATCGCATGAATTCGCTTCGTTTTCACGAGGTGTGCGATGACATCACGTAAACCTCCGGGCACCATGGGTCCAGCCATGGCTAAGAAGACAAGATAATCAGAATCGGTGAATATGTTCTTCACTATCTGCGTTGCTCGAGCGACTCGTCCTGCACCTAATACGCCAGTTCGTTGATACTGTTTAACGAGTTCACCAAGGGTCATTCCCTTCTTGATTTTCATTTGCTTGACGTATCGACGAGACATTGTGCAAAAACCGAATCTGATTATTTCATGAAATGGTAGGAAGACTCTTTATCGTCGGCGGATGAGCTTTTTTCGACCCATTACAATCCAATATTCGAGTTGGATACCCTGTTCGATTTTGCCTTCGAAGTCTTCTTTGCTAGGCATAGGTACCTCGAAGCTCTCATAGCTTTCCATGTCCATTAGGCCCAAAACCGGTGGTTTGGCATCAGTAATGTAATTGATTTGGGCGACTCGCTTGTCAATAATAGGGGAATCAACTTTGGTGTCGGTGGGCAATACGATACTTTTCTTTGAACCATCAAAGACGCTAACAGCAGTAATCCGGGATTTGGAATGACCATGTTTTCCCGATTTGCTTTTCTCAATACTCACTACTTTGTATGCCTCATCCTCAATGATGAGGTATCGACCAGCTTTCAAGCTACCAGCTTCGACAACTTTGTGCGACAATTTATGCCACCGTCCCGATAAAATTCAAGAGCTCTCTTAAACCTTTTTACTTCTTAGCAAAAGTCCAAATACAATGAAATCCTGAACAAATTTAGGAGCCTATTACTCGAAATCCATGCTAATCCCTACGTACAATCCAAAGGGCTCATTTGATTCCATGATACGATTCTGAGGTGCTTAAAATTACGACACGGAAACCACTCATTTTTGTCATCGACACCTCTGCAATCTATCACCAAATTTCCTTCACAGCTGAGAACATCCAACTAGTTACTACGCCAATAATTGAGAAGGAAATGTACCGAAAAGGACTCAAGGATTCTGTTGAGCTTCTTAAAGCAACGGAGAAACTTCGTATAATCGAACCCAGTCCGCAATCATTGAAAAAAGTGAAAGAAGCAGCAGTTCAGCTAGGTGATCTCCAGTACCTTTCAGACCCTGATCAGCAACTTCTTGCCCTAGCTTTGGATCTCGATGCTCAAGATTCTCATACAGTGATCATTACTGATGACTACTCGATACAAAACGTGGCGAAACAGCTTTCTTTGGATTTCAAATCCGCTTCAACAACTGGAATTCGCGAAGTTATCAATTGGGAAACCTACTGCAGCGCTTGTGGTCATAAAGAACCAAAATCGACAAAGGAAGATGTCTGCCCGGTCTGCGGTACCGCGCTCAAACGCCGCGCAGTTCGTAAGGAACCCATCTAGCTCAGATTAGTGTGATAGTCAACAAAATTTAAGAAGCCTATATGCATCCTTCTGAATCACGTTCCAAGTAATGAAGGCGAAAATCATGAGTGAAAGCAAATCATCATTCTGCTCATGCTGCGGGGGTTTAGTTACTCCTCGTGAAAACTCAGTCCAATTCACATGTCCCGCATGTGGAAACTATACCATTCGTCGGTGCCAAAAGTGCCGGGAATTTGCCAACGCTTACACATGCCCTGCATGCAATTTCCAAGGCCCCTAAGCCGTTCATAATTTGACTATCATAAGAGGGATTTTTGATATGGGAAAGGTTCTTGCGATTATGAAAATCATGCCTGAAGACGCGAACAAACCAATCAGTGAACTGCGCCAACGAATCGATCAATCACTCGACGGCAAAGTGCACATTGAAGCCTGGGAAGAAATCCCAATTTTTGGTCCTCTGTACTCACTGCGTCTGCGATTCATTGTTGATGACGAGGCAGGGGGCACGGACTTCGTTGAAGAAATCGTCAAGAAGGTTGACGGTGTTGGCGAGATAGAAATCGAAGCAGTTAGCCTCATTTAACAATAAAACATTCCCAGAATCCACGTCGGATGGTGGGTCTAACAGTTTTTTATGTGTTCGTGCAATTGCATAAGGTGGAGAATAACAGTGGAAGAAGATCAGCCTCCGAAAGGAAAAACAATTACACTTCGTGTCAAAAAAGCTCACGAACGAGATGCAGGTCGATTCATTATTCGTATTGATTCGCCAACAATGGAAAAACTCGGTGTACAAACAGGAGATATCATCGGCATTAAGGGACGAAAACAAACCGCGGGAATCGTATGGCCTGCCTATCCTCAAGATGAAGGACAAAGCATCATCCGAATGGACGGTCGCATGCGGCGTAATGCCGGAGTGAGTTTAGAAGAACCATTATCAATCTTCACAGTTCAAGAACGTCCAGCCTTATCCGTTGTTCTTGCTCCGCTCGAAATGCGTTTTCCGGTCAAAGACTTTGATGACTTTGTCAAACAGAAGCTGCTCAACTGCCCCGTTGTAAAGGATGACACCGTACATGTGTCAATTCTCGGACGACCCGTGCGGTTTATTGTTCGACGCTCACGACCCACGGGTGTTGTGCTCATCGCATTAAATTCTCAACTTACAATTCAAAGTGAACCACCTAAAGAACTCGAAGTCGGGGTTCCCCTCATTACATATGAGGAAATTGGTGGGCTTGAACATGAAATTCAACGTATACGGGAAATGGTAGAATTACCCTTGAAACATCCCGAACTCTTTGCTCGATTAGGAATTGCTCCACCCAGGGGAGTTCTATTGTTTGGTCCTCCGGGATGTGGAAAAACCCTTCTCGCTCAAGCCGTTGCCAACGAATCAGAAGCCCATTTCATATCAATAAATGGACCCGAAATCATGAGCAAATTCTATGGCGAATCAGAAAAACGCCTACGCCAAATCTTCGAGGAAGCGGAGAAAAATGCTCCCAGCATTATATTCATTGATGAACTCGATGCGATTGCACCTAAACGTGAAGAAGTAATAGGAGAAGTAGAAAGGCGAGTTGTAGCACAGCTATTAGCAGTTATGGATGGCCTTCAAAAACGTGGACAAGTCATTGTGATCGGTGCATCTAATAGGCCTAATGCCATTGACCCCGCGCTTCGACGACCGGGTCGGTTTGATCGTGAAATCGAAATCCGCGTACCAGACAAGGAAGGACGGCTTGAGGTACTTAATATTCATTCACGGGGGATGCCTCTTGAATCCGTGAAGCCTGAAGATATTGCAGAAATTACCCATGGATTTGTCGGGGCAGATTTAGCTGCTCTGTGTCGGGAAGCGGCTATGAATTCTCTCCGTCGATATTTGCCTCGTATCAATCTTGAACAGGATGAAATCCCTCCGGAAGTGCTTGAAGATTTACGGGTCACAAATGACGATTTCATTGCAGCCCTTCGTGAGGTTCAACCAACGGCAATGCGGGAGGTTACCATTGAAGTTCCGAATGTACGTTGGTCGGACGTTGGAGGATTAGAAGTCATCAAACACAAACTTCAACAAGCAGTCCAATGGCCATTAAAACACCCGGACTCCTTTACGCGAATGGGCGTTGAACCCCCCCGTGGCGTCCTTCTCTATGGTCCACCCGGGTGTGGAAAAACCATGCTCGCCCGTGCTGTCGCCACAGAAAGTGAAGCAAACTTCATTAGCATCAAAGGTCCCGAAGTTTTAAGTAAGTGGGTTGGCGAATCCGAAAAAGCTATTCGTGAGGTCTTTCGGCGTGCCCGTCATGCAGCTCCTGCAATAATCTTCTTCGATGAGATTGATGCTGTCGCACCAGCTAGGGGTTCTGGATCTGGAGATTCCCATGTCACTGAACGGGTAATCAGTCAATTTCTCACAGAAATTGATGGCATCCAATCCCTGAAAGACATCGTAGTGTTAGCAGCAACTAATCGGCCAGATCTATTAGATCCTGCAATGCTTCGGCCTGGGCGTTTTGATCGACATATACTGGTTCCCGCTCCGGATGTTAAATCACGAAAGAAAATCTTTGAAATCTATACTAAAAATATGCCTACTGCCAAGGACGTGGACCTTGACGAATTAGTCAAATTATCACAGAATTTCGCAGGCAGTGACATCGCAGCATGTTGTCGTGAAGCTGCTCTTGCAGCTCTTGAAGAGAACATGAAATCAACCAAAATCACCCGAAAACACTTCTTGAAAGCAATTGAAGAAGTAACTCCCACAATAACTCAGGAAATGGAGAAAGCCTATCAGGCATGGGGAAAACGCGCAAAACAAACTCGTCCCAGCACGTCACCCTTCACGTAAGTCACTGAAAAGACTCCCCGTCACGACAATACTAGTCTTCAGCGATAGCCAGATACCGTCGTTCACCCAGCAGCTCAATTTTCCGCTTGGTCTTGGTGATTTGTTGAACATGAATTTTACCACTGATTTCTAGTTCCATGAGCGCTCGGTCCAACTCATCTGGAGCCACGTTCACACGATTAGTCTTTAACAGCCGCGTGAGTTCTTTATCGATGAGCACACCTTGGCGCTTTTCAAGAATAGAAAGCACAATATTTCGAAGAGGAATTGTTCTCCACGTCAACGCATTCAACCTCAATGAGTATTAACAGAAAATATCCTAAATAGGATTAACATCTCAAAGGAGATGTCAGGTCAAGACAGACATGAAGGCATTTTAAAGTTTCTCCTTTCTTGTGGACATGAGCAAACAATACAACTTTAAGAAACATAATGTGAAATCGTACGCAAGAGAAAAAGACGGAGCCCTTCTATGTCAACTGACCCATTCATCCGAACCCCCGCAGTTTACAGCGAAATTGGGAGCCTCACTTCTGAGTCTGCTGGTCGGCGTGTGCGGGTAATTGGGTTTGTAGTTGACATTCAAAAAAAAGCTGGGTTCACACTCAGTGATGATACCGGTCGAATCTCTGTGGTAACCGAACAGCCCCCCGCTCTCCAAACCTTTGTCAGGGCTTTTGGAACCATCGCCGTCTCCCAGGAGGGTCAACCTTTGCTTCGCGCTGAAATAATTCAAGATCTTACAGCACTTGATAAACAGTTATTTAAGCGTGTATTGAAAATAGTCCAAACCGCCACCAGCGGGAGGAGTTCCTAGTTGCTTGTAGCAAAATTTGATGACGCAAAAACCTGGCAGTCCCTTATCAGTGCCATCTCTGCTCTTGTTGATGAAGCTAATTTCGAGATTTCCCCGAAAGGTATGACTCTAAGAGCCATGGATCCCTCACGGATCGCGATGGTCGATTTTGAACTTCCCAAGAGTGCCTTTAGTACCTATGAATGCGACGAAGAAGGACGTATCGGGATAAATCTTGATGAAATGGATAAAATCGTCAAGCGAGCTGGAGCCGGAACCAGCCTTGAACTCTCCTTAGATCGAGAGAAAAACCAATTACAGATAACCCTCCAAGGTCGAACTAAACGCAGTTTCAAGATTTCCCTTATTGATCTTGGCTCGGACCGCCCACCAACCCTCAACGTGGACTTTGATATAAACATCAAAATTACCGCTGACACCCTCAAAGAACTCATTCAGGATGCCAACATCATCAGCGATTTTATTGCAATCGATGCCAAACCAGACAACCTAATTATTTCTGCTCGTGGAGATACTGGCAACTTGGAAGTAACAATAGGGAAGTCTGAAGAAGCACTCTTGGAATACACTGTAAAAGAACCAGCGAAATCACTCTATGCCCTCGAATATCTCAATGACATGATGAAGGCAGTCGCAGCGGCAGACACGGTCCAACTAGAGTTTGGTAAAGGTACTCCAATAAAATTAGTCTTCGCGGTCAGTAGTGGAGGGCACATCACATACTTCCTCGCTCCCCGGGTCGAAGACGACTTCTAACCACAATTTCTGAATACTAGGAAGAGAAAATGCAAGAGGATATCTCGATACACGAAGCAGCCAAATACCCTTGGTCAGTGATGGCTCGGTCCCTCCTCAAAGATCTTGATATTTCACTTTCCGAAGTCGATAAAAATCCTCGAATTATTCAACGTGCGCGTCAAAGATTGTCAGATGCAATTAAAGCAAAATCGTCCCAGCGAAAAGGGCAACTATTTGAAGATGCATATGTCGAACTCACTAGTTTCTTTGTGGCAAAGGCCCTCGTAGATGCCATTGGAAGCATGTATCTCCGACGACGATGGGCAACCCTTGAAGCAAAATCAACTGAAGACTTTTTAGTTAAAGAGTCCGATACGAAACTGGCACAATTTGCAAAACACGAATTCAACTGGCAGATTGCTTCAGATGGGTCTCGCATCGCAGGACGAACTTTCACTCACCGTGTACATTTCACGAATTTCTTAGCTGCAGCAGCTGGATTTCATGAACGTGAATGGAAACTGGTGAACAAACGCGTCTCCAAAGGATCAGTTCTCCTCCGGAGAACTGAAACCGCACGGGTCCTTCGAGCCGCAGTAGAGAAGCTTCTCATCCGTGATATTAAAAAAGTGTCTGCTGATTTTCCACCGAATATTCAACAAGTTTTCGAAGACATAGAATTGGAAGTCCGAAAACGGTCAGATCGCCTGAAACAAGAAATCGAGGGGGAAATTGTTCCTGAAGCATTTCCTCCTTGTATGCAAGCTCTTCTCACTGATATGAAGCAAGGCAAACCCCTTTCACACATTGCCCGATTTGCAATTACTGCATTTCTGTTAAATGTTGGAATGGATGTGGATTCAATTGTTGAACTTTTCATGCAAGCCCCAGACTTTCGTGAAGATTTAGCTCGATACCAAATCGAACATATTGCAGGAAAACGCGGAAGCACTGAATACACACCACCCAGCTGTGCCTACATGATATCAGTGCGACTTTGCGTGGACCCAGATCAAGCTACAAGACGGCGCCATCCGTTGAACTATTATCGATTCAGGAGGAAACGATTATCCAAACCTTAGAGTTCCTCATCAAGCAATTTGCGAACTACTACTGCAAACTTGCTACTCCCATCACTCCTCCACGCCAATTTGAAACTAGGGAATTTGCGTTCTTTTGGTTTGCTCGTGAAGGAGCACTCCGCCACACAAGTTTTGTCAACCCTGAAGAACTCGTTGAATTTATGGGCAAAGAAGGTCCTGCACATGTATTCCATTCAGCTGCTTACTATCAAACCCCTGATGCTCCCCAAATGCCGTTAAAAGGATGGCAAGGGGCTGACCTAATTTTCGATATTGACGCCGATCATTTTGATTTACCCTGCCAAAAACAACACGATTCTTGGGAATGCCAAGATTGTCACCATCGTGGTCGTGGGCATCGACCCGAACAATGCTCGAAATGTACTAGCACACGCATCACCTCATTGAAATGGATGTGTGAAGAATGCCTAGCAAAATCCAAAACGGAAGCCCTCAACATCATTGAAAACTTCCTCATCCCTGACCTAGGCATCTCCAAAAAAGAAATGGCCCTCGTTTTCTCCGGACACCGCGGTTATCATATCCACAGCTATACACCCGAACTACGACCACTCGGCTCCCAAGAAAGACGCGAAATCGTCGATTACATATCCGGTACGGGAATTGATTTTCGTTACCACGGATTCGTCGAAAACTCTTATGGGGTACCCAAAGGACCCGATTTGCAATCACCTGGCTGGGAAGGAAAACTTGCTGAAGGAATACACCACCTCTTTCAGGATCCACAACAACTCGGTCATATACCTGGTCTCCGGGCAAACCAAATCCGAATATTACAAAAAGATGCTAAAACCATCTCCAAACAACTCGCAGAACACCCCACCCGGTACATTACTCCTAAAGGTGTAGGGCAAAAGGCCTGGTACACCATCGCCCAATATGTAGTCGAATCCTATGCTGCTGTAGTTGACGAACCGGTCACCACCGACATTCATCGACTCATTCGACTTCCTGGATCATTACATGGAAAAACAGGATTTCTCGTTAAGCACCTCGATATCTCAGACTTGGAGAGTTTTGATCCCTTCAAACACGCTCAAGTTTTCACCGGAACCACCACGGTCCACATCTCGGATGCCCCCGAGTTTACCTTGAGTGGTGACCAGTATCCTCCAATGCGCGATATTAAAAAGGAGCTTCCACTCTCCGCTGCTATGCTACTTCTCTGTAAAGGCGTAGCGGAACTCGTAATCTAATGGAGGGAATTCCCCTGTATACAGCTCTCCTAGAACGTTGGAAAAAGGAACGCGATTCACCCGACCTACTTCCTCTACGTGATTCTTTCCTCCAGAACATACGAGACTACGTAGAACAAGTACTGGAACAAAGCCGCGGAGACGACACCCCCGACATTCAACGGCGATTATACGAAACAGAACTTGCGAACCTCCAATTTATGATGAAAAATCTCCTCAAAATCCGCGTACAAAAAATTCTCACACAACTCGTCGACCATAATCTCAATTACGATAACCTAACCCGCAGCGAACACCGGTTTGCGGATCAAATTGCACGAAATCTTCGATCGGTCCTCATGCCTGCTGATGATTTATTCGCTCCCTTAGAAACCAACGGCACTTCCCAGCTGTTGTTAGTCCGATTTCTTGAAGAACACCCTCAACTCGTTGGAGTAGATTTAAAAACCTACGGACCTTTCAAAGCGGATGACCTCGTGGCGCTTCCTGCTGAAAACGCCCGGCTCATAATCAGAAAAAATCAAGCAGAACCTGTTGAACTTGGTGATTTACACCATGAAAGCTCCTAAAACCATGAAAACATATTGTGCGCGATGTAAAAAGCACACAGAGCACGCTGCTAGTCTCTATAAGAAAGGACGTGAACGTGTCCTTTCCGCTGGTCGACGCCGTTATGACAGAAAAGAATCAGGATACGGCTCGCAACCCAAACCCATCCAAAAACGCTTCTCTAAGGTCACCAAAAAACAATCATTACGGCTAAAATGCAAAGTATGTGAACATGTTACGGTTCGAGAAGGCATTCGCCTGAAAAAACTGGAACTTGTCTAGTCATGGAGTGGAAAAAACGTGACACAAAAGAAACAGACCATCGATGAACCCCGGTCACGCTTCTTCCTTGTCAAGTGCAAGGAGTGTGACAACGAACAAACAGTCTTCGGAATGGCAACACAAAAGGTCATCTGTGATGTTTGTGGCAAACCCCTCACTAAACCCACCGGGGGCAAAGCCGAAATCATCGGCGAAGTCATCCAAGAACTCAGTTAATTCCTCTTTCTCCAGGTTCTATTTCATAGGTGGTTCCCATGGCAAAAGACGATAGTAAACCATCCTCATCACGATCTAAACTTCCCGAGGTTGGAGATCTGGTCATAGCAACCGTACACCGGATCACATCTCATGGCGCTTATGGCAAAATGGATGAATTCAACGAACAAGAATGCTTTATTCACATTTCTGAAATCGCTTCAACCTGGGTTCGCAATATTCGGAGCTTTGTTCGGGAAAATCAAAAAATCGTCATCAAAGTTCTTCGAGTAGATGCAGATCGAAAACAAGTTGACACCTCCTTACGCCGGGTCACCAAGGAACAAAGCCGAATGAAAATCCAGGAATGGAAACGAGCACAACGAGGCATTAAATTACTAGCCCTAGCCGCAGAACGGATGAAAAAGACACCCGAAGAAGCGTATGAAATAGCTGGCAAAGCCATGGAGACTAATTTTACTGATATGCTTGAAGCCTTGGAAGAAACAAAAGAGAAGGGACCCAAGGTACTTACTGATCTCGGCGTCCCGAAGAAATGGGCAGATGTATTGTATGAATTGGCTCAAGCCCATGTAATCATCCGTGATGTCAGTGTTGAAACAACCATTACGCTCACTTGCCGAGGACCTGAAGGAGTTGAAGGAATTCGAAAAGCACTGCTTGCTGCACAAGAAATCGTCGAACCCTCCGGTGGAAGTGTATTTCTTGAAGGGGCTCCACGATATCGGATTCAAGTGAGTGGCAAAGATTACAAGCAGGCTCAACAACTGCTCGAACAGGCCGTTGAAACCAGCCTTAAAATCATAGAGGAATCAGGTGGCGAAGGTCAGATTCCTACTCACTCCTGAGCGCCTTAAAATCACTATGAGGGAAACATTGCTGACCAAACTTTTGAAAAAATGCAGTCAGTGTAGTACCTATACAATCAAAGCCACAGAATGTCCTACGTGTAACGGTTCCGTAGTAAATGCGCATCCAGCAAGATTTTCCATTGAAGATCGCTACGGCTCATATCGCCGGAAAATGAAGAAGGAACTGCTTTCCAAGCAAAGCACGAAAAAGGACAAGGAAATCAAATAATCTGGCACAAACACGCCATGCTCGCCCACTGATGGGGCTTCAGCAGGTTGTGAACTGGATTGGTCTGGTGCAGGCGGACTTGGAGTTGAAGGGGCTGCCTGAATCGGAATGGGAATTGTAATGTTTAATCCACCATAGGTCGGCATGAAACTCATATAGTGCAGCAGTACGTTTACAGTCTCCCCGGCAATTAAATTGACACCCCAATAATCTGCGTCGATGGTTATCCCCAAGACATCTGAGGTGTACAAAAGGCGACCACTTGTAAGAATGGCGTTTTCAATTGAAAATTCCTCATCATTGAGAAGGCCCTCCTCATCGAGTTCGAGATAACCGGCTCCAGTATTTTGGATTTCGACATAGATTGTTCCGTTATCAAAAGCCCAGGAATTAGCCACAAGACCCGTCAGTTCATAGGCGGGGGGCTCTCGAACAGGAACATTAGCGGTTGCATTAAGCGTCGGAGTAAAACCAGCTGCATTGATTGTAACGTTTACATTAGTGCCCAAAGTGAAGGCAGGTTGGGCACGAACATTAACCATCACTGTTTCACCAGGAAGTAGTGTCCTGTTCCCTGTATCTGTTGTTAACCACACACTAGAAATTGTATCAGTCAGGTATCGTTGGGTACGCTCATCCCAATATCCTATATCCGCGGAATCAATCGTAAATGGATGGATTCCAGTGTTTCTAACACCTACCACAATCTGTGAAAGATCGCCAATGGCAGTAGCCGATTGGTGGACCGGAAAGGCATTAGCCCCCGTGATTTCCATACCACTTTCGACGTAGGTGTAGTTACACTCGTACATTTTCAATAATTGCCATTCAGTGAAATAGGTGGGTACGAACATACTGAAAATCGTTCGACCTGGCTCTGTATCCATAGAAGGAATTGGTCCCGGTTCACCAGTAGCATTATGTGCAGGTGGCTGGGCCAATGAACTTCCGTTGAGCCAGAGCATATTGTAAATTACTGTTTGATAGAACGGATCGAGGTATCCACCAGTATTCGGATCCCAGAACATGGTTTCATCGGGGACTTCATCGCCGAATACTTCTCCAGCAATTCGTATCATCCACTGCCACTTACCCTCATCTCCACTCAAACCGGGCTGTCCTAACCCGAAATGCACAAAGGCGTAATCGATACCAAACTGCTGGCATATCTCGAGGGCTGCCACATAATCGGTTTCCATGAACATCCGACCTACCCAGGCTATCTGGGTCTTGTTTATTGTCGCGTTATCTACCACGGTATACCGATCGGAATTCTGGCGTGTCCAATATCCATAGTCCCACCAGGACACAAAGACAGTTCCAGGAGGTGTATGGTGTTGCATCCAAGAGAACCCTTCAAGATAGTCTCGGAAAAAGGTAACACTTCCATCTTCAAAACGTCTACCAGGCGTAATCTCTGGTGGTCCCATTTGGTCAATGGCCCCGATGGCCGAAATAGTTGTAGCAAGAAGGAGGATGATAAGGAACAGGTAAGCAACGGTTGCAAATCCCCGCCCTACAGGTGGTGTAATCCGGCGCCGCCGTCGTGTCAGAATCGGGCGTTGCCAGAAAATAGGTCGGAAGGGTCGAATAGCCATCCAGAGACCATATGCGCCCAGGATTGATGCCGCAGGGGCAAGGATGAGTGCTAACCGAATCATAGACCCAGTGAAATAGAGAGCAGTAAGTGCAAAGATTATGAGAAGAATATCGGTTTCACGTTCACGTTGAAACGCGATGTAGAATCCAAAAGGCATAAGGAGAACTAAGAAGCCGAGATTATACCAAAATGTAGCCCAGGGGGAGGGAAGGTGTTCACCGACTGAAGCTAGGAGAAAGGCATTCTGCCGGATTAATGGATCAATCACGGTATAGAATTTTCCAGCTAAATTCCCAAGGAAACCCTGACCCGTTCCAGTGGATAAGGTGAGAAACAAGCCGGATTGGAAAAGATAGCCCAACCCCACAACGATAAGAGCACACATCGCTCCAAAAATATACGCAAAGTAGGGTCGAATTCGGGTGGATAGTCCACTCAAACGCCCGGGAATTGTCATCTGATCTAGGTGCCAGCTACGGCTTAGCTCAATCAGCAGTAAGAGTCCCCACACTCCTAAAGGTATCAATCCGGTCGTAGAGGTTGCCCAATCGGCACCGATACGGGGTACGCATATGGCGATTGCCATGCCTGTGATGACAACTCCTGAATATGTCAATAACAGTCGTCGGGAATATCGTCGAAGTAACACCATGATGAGGGCAAATATCGCCAGAATCTGGAACATGTAAAGATAAACACTCCAACTCGCTGAGAGAAACCCTAAGGATAAACCACCCAACATAGCTGAAGCGATTGAACCTTTCCGCAATGCTCGAATGAAGAAGAACATCACAAGCAGAATTGCTAAAATTCCGACAGCTTCATTGTCAAAGAACCCTGCAATTGTACGTTGAGTGTATGCGGGAAGGATGGCCATAAAGAAGGCGGCAAGAAGACCCACTTCTTTCCCACTCACCTCGGAACCAAGGGCGTAAATTGCGATAACACCGAAAAGACCCATAATGGCAGGGAAAAGAACGACGAGAGTCATTAAGTCAATATTGAAACCCATACCCTGAAACGCAAGAAACATGAATGCGGCTGTGAACGGAATTCCGGGATAGGAAGAACGGGGAATATTTCGACCCCAGGGAACCCAAGTTGTGTAATCGTACCAACCAAACCAAGCCCCAAATCCATTCTGTAAGATGAACTCGACTTCTCGGATATTATACCACGGGTCAAAGGCGCGTAAAAAGATTTCAAAACCAATCATGGGAAGAAGACGGAGCATCAAAGCAATGATGCTGATCACTATCATCGCGACTGCTGCCATGACATTAGCTCTGGAAACTTCCATTCTTGGTCCATGTAAGTAACGACGAAGGAAGGACCAAGTGGACCGGAGCGCGCCGCGAACTGACATTCAGTCACCAATTGGTGTATGGAGTGGTGCCATGATAAATACGTGTACTTAAAAAATTTCTCGTATCGACCACACCGCGTTTTCAGAGGTTATTTTGCCAACTCCTCAAGGTAACTCTTGTACGCATCAGCGTTCATGAGCCCTTCTAATTCCTTGGCATTTGAAGGTTTGACTGCAATCATCCATCCGTCACCGTATGGATCATTATTCACAAGCTCTGGCGCTTCCTCAAGCTTCTCATTCATTTCAACAACTTCACCGGATATTGGTGAAAAGAGTTCTGAGGTGGCCTTTACAGAATCAACGGTCCCAAAAACCTCATTAACTTTGATTGGTGAGCCAACTGCAGGTAACTCTACCATGACGATTTCATGCAACTCTTCTTGAGCATAATCTGTAATGCCTAAGCGCACAATACCGTCTTCAAGGCGGACCCATTCATGTTCTTTGGTATAGGATAAATCAGCAGGAATCTTGCTCATCTTAACAAGCCCCAGATAATTAGTTGAGTTCGCGATTTACCACTCCCGCTATATAGCTCTTTAGTTATCAAAAAAATACTTCATCGATTTAGAAGACAAACGTGCGACATCCTCCCCGTCCTGATGGATGGGGCTTTGGACTTTTACTTGAGGTTACACTCGTCGCCAAGGCGCGTTTTGCCCAAAGCTTGCCAGGTTCTAACGCTTCTCCGCCCCGCACCTGCCCCTTGTTCAGGGGAATTTCTTGCACCTGCCGGAGGGGGCATCATGCACGTAGATCCAGCCCTGCCGCATAATGACTGGTACAATATCACTCCAGTCGGGCATATCTAGGAATAATAAAACGAACACTAAAAACCCCACGAGCTTTCATCAACTAATATCTCAAGATCTTCTTGCCGACAAAGTTAAAACCAATAGCAGTTAATCTTTGCTGGAAGCCCCGTGCGGGGGACCCTTCCGAAAGGGGTCTTTGCCGCCATACCGGTGGCGGGGGTATCTCCCATCGTGGAGACCCCACAGCCAAGCCTGGTTAAAGGCGCAGGAGTCGCTTGCAACAGCAGGTCGACGGCGTAACTCAAGATCTAACCAGGTTCATGAGACATCCTGTCCGGCAGCGGTTCGAGGGTTCGAAAGAAACCCCACTGCGAGGTCCGAAATTCCCTCCCCCCGCACCACTTTCCCATCGCTACCTTTTTGACTGGGCTTTCCCAAGCTTCTATTACGGATTTCCATCCCCTCGGGGCTTACGGTATGCTACACGTGGTTTATTTAATGCATCCAAGCGGGGTCTGTCTGCTAGACCAAAAGTTCGGAGAATTAGAACTAGACTCCACGTTAGTCGCCGGTTTCTTTTCTGCCATCCGCGAATTTGCCCGAATGATATCAAAAGGTAAAGGAGAAGCACGAATCGTAGAGATGGGTGAATTTTACATCACCT
>JAEOSV010000254.1 GCA_016840185.1 Candidatus Hermodarchaeota archaeon
TGGGGTTCCCGACAGGCTCTAGTGGGATTTGGACACGTTAATGGATAGAGAAGGTGGGTTGATTCGACCTCACAAATCGAAACACATCGCCGTGGGAACTAATCACACTAAGTTAATCCCTTTCTGCTTGTTGGGAGATGTGGAATCCTTCAATCACCTTTCGACGCCGACGAGGTTTAAGGGAGTCAAGATTACCAATTCGCCCTTCAATGACAGGAATTAGCTTTTCATCTATTTCATAGCCCACGCTGTTGCGGTGGGTATCCATGGCGACCTTCATTGTCGTCCCTGTACCGACGAAGGGGTCAACAACCGTGTCACCGATTACTGAAAACATTCGTATTAGACGATACGCGATTTCTTCAGGGAATGCTGCGATCCGACGTGAGATTTGTCTATTCCGTTGTCGAGCACCGGGCAATTGCCAAATCTGGGTAAACCATGCGTTCCGCTCACCAATCGTGTAATGGCTAGCATACCGTATCAAATCTTTTGGTGGAAATGGACGAGTCTGTCCTTTGCGGAAGAGGAGGATGAATTCGCAATCCTGAGTTACATACGCGTTTGGTGGGATGAATCCTGATCCAAGAAAGGCATTCGCTCGTTTAGTGGGTTTTTTCCAAAGGATATAGGGAAGCGTGATAAAGCCTAAGGCTTCACAATGCTCGATGACTTTGACATGATTTGGATATAGTTGGAAGGTGTCATCGATTTTTCGGAGTGCATCACCAATGTTAATACAGGCAATGCCTCCATCGACGAGAACACGGTAACACTCGCTCCAGACTTGAGCAAGATAGACGTGCATTGAATGGAAATCTGGACAGCCCATTTTCGAAAACAAGTCATCCCATAATTCAATCATGGGATAAGGTGGTGATGTCACAATCAAGTGCACAGATTCGTTTGCCAGCTCTTCCATTCGCCGGCTGTCCCCAATTATCAAATGATGATTTGTTTCAGGAATCTTTAGGGATTTACCCTTGAGCATTTTTGCTAATTGTCGTTCAGGATATGATGTGGACTTTGTTTTTTTATCTGGCTTCGTATCTTGTTTTTCTAGTTCTGTGCTCAAAGTCCGACCATCCATCTCACCCTAACAGACCTTCGGACTCTAAAGCCTTGCCATCCAAATCGAAACAAACTATAATATTATACGGAAATCGATAAGCGGGCCGTATCGGCGTTAGTAATTTCGAGAATCCCTTTATTCTCCATCTCTTTGAGAATCCGTGTTGTAATGGCTGGAGGTGATTTCGCAATTCGCTTAATCTCTGAGATTGGGGCTTCTTTTTGGTGAATCAGGATAGCGAGTATATCTAATTCGGTCGGTTCGTGAGCCTCTGAAAGAAGGTAATCAGCAACTGGGTTCTCTTTCTTCACAGTTTTAATTTGTTTCTTTGCCGTTGATAGTGATTCCTTCTGTTTCGTGAGTTCCTGTTCCTTACCGGCCTTTAGGCGACCGAGTTCTTTCTGTTTCTCGTCCAAAATCCGTTGGTTGGTCTCTAAAACAGCTTTTCGTTGAGTGAGGTCCGCTTCTACTGTTTCGAGGCGACCTGATTTTTCCATGGTTGACGCTTTGAGGGTAACAATTTGTTGTTGGTGTTCACCGAGCTCAGTGTATAGTCCTGCGAGTTTCGCTTCTATGGCTGATCCAGATTCACGTAATTGAGACAACTGCTCCTGGCTGTGATTTATCTGAATTTGTTGCTCGTCAAGCCGGGAATCAGACAATTGAAGTTCTCGTTCAATGCGAGTCAAGGTTTGCAAAATACTTACTACTTCATTAACGAGTGCTGACATTTGACTTCGAAAGGATTCACGTAATGCTTTCATTCGTGCCTGGTTCTGCTCAAGGATTTGTTGGAGTTGTTTAATCTCTACCATTTTTCTCACCTTTCATCACAAATCAATGGGTTTGAGCACTTTCACTTGCCCGGTTCCCTTGTCAAATTTGACAATTTTGTGTTCCGCCATCTGTTCAATGATTTCTCGTACCTTAAACCGACCTATGAACGTGGTTTTCTGGAGATGGTCTAAAGTCGTGGTGTCTTTACCTTTGAGTTCTGTAGCCACCTTAGCTTCTGGCATCGAAATAATACCTTGTTGTAATAGATACCGTAATGCCTTGTACTTGGCTTCCTGCAATTCTGCTTCAGTACGTGCTTCCGTAATTTGAGCATCAAGAGTTAGCAATTGATCTGCTAGTTTCTCATCCGAGGAACTAAGTCGGTCGTCCACCTTGATTGTAGTTTTTTCAAGTTCACGTAGTGCCCGGTCAGTATTTCGTATTTCATCTTCAGCTTCTTCGAGCCTTCTTTCAGTAGTCGCTAACTCTCGCTGGAGTTTCTCCTTTTCGACTTTCGCTTCCATGAGGACCTTCTGCTGAGCCGTACTTGTCGATTCCAGCTTCCCCCGCTCAGAGCTTTCAGCTGAAAGCTCTCCTTCGAGTGCTGAAGCCTCCCGAGTCAATTCCTCTTCCGCAACGTGCCGTTCTTCCCAGTTTTCTTGGATATTGGCTGCCAGTTCTTGGAGCTGGTTAATCTGGGTAAGAATCAATGATAATTCTCGCTGCGTGGTCGCAGCCAGTTCTTCTACGACTGCCTGGTTCTTTTTCAAGGATCCAACAAGTGAAGATATTCCTGTCATCTGTTACCGCCTTCAAATTCACGTTATCAATTATTGGGAGCGCTCTTACATTAAGTACTAAAAACTTCAATTGTATTGAATTCCCAAAAGGGTTTTGCTAACTCCCCTCACACTCAAGAATTCGCTATAAGGGTTTGAGAAATCGGACATTCCCCGTATCTTGGACTGCGATGACGCCTTTGGACTGCAGAGTAGTAAGTCCAATCGGCGATGCTCTATTGAAAGAATTCTTCACAAATTTTGAGTAGTGACTCATTGTTGCATGGACTTAGCGACTTATTGTACTCGTATTGGTTGTTCTTGTTCAAGTCGCCGTGAGAATATCCTCAATTCACGTGTTAGTTCTTTATGTAATGACCGTGAAAGGGCACCGCTCCCTCGTTGCCGTGAGCTCCTTTGTTCTGTCAGTTTCCGTGCATCTAAAATCCGTTCCAGATATTTGCACACCGCTAGAAGATGCCCGAGAATCTCTTTGGCTGCAATACATTCTTGAACCAAATCCGCGTTCTCAAAGTTCGTCTTCTTGAGTTTACGATCAAATTCAGAAATATGGTCATCAAATATTTGATCAAACTGGCTCTTCAATCGAATGATGCCCTCTTCGTTCATCGCATACGAGGTCGCCAATACCTTTCGAAGCCAGGTAATTGCCTGTGGTAAATCCTCCGGCGTTTCCACAATAGCCTGTCGCCGTTTTGGTGATTTCGCCTTTTGTCGACTACTTCGACTGGATTTACTCATAGTTGAACCCGCAGTCTGAAGCCTAGTTCCTATCCCAGAATCCCGAAATAGAACTAAATTATCGTTCGCATCGGTGAGCTATAATTATTACGAAGTACTCCTCACATCACTGTTTGCGCGTAGTTCTATTGAATACCTTCTTTGCCTGCACAAACCGGATAACATTCGCTAAAGCTGTCGCACCCCTTGCCGGAGTGGCAAAAACAGGAATCCCCCCCACTTCAAGATGGGGTTGTTCAGGTGGCGAATGGCTAATCGGTGAATTCAACACCGCAACAATAGGTTTCCGGGTGGTCCGAGAAACCTCGATTAACCCCTCGGTTGGTGTACCTCCACCAATGTCCTCTTGAAAATTCGGAGCAAACACAGTGAGAAAAGCATCATATTGATCCCCATGAGCTGCTAGTCTGAGTGCTTCCGCAAAAACATCCGGTCGTGCCCAACCCAATGCCAGCAAATCAATCGGATTATCTATTGGAATTGCAGCAGGCAACTCCATGGCGTTTTGAATTCCCCTAATGGTTTCCTCATCAGGTGCAGGAAGTTCTATTTTCTGTTCTTCTAAGATTTCTGCTGCGATGATTGTTGGACCTAATGTGTGGGTCACCAAAGCCACTCGATTTCCCTTAGGTAAATGCTTGAGAATTGAAAGTGCCTTGGCTGTATCAATCAGCTCAGAAATTCCTGCCACTTCCAGAATTCCGGCTTGACGGAAGGCTGAACTATAGAGTTCACCTCGTCCTGCTAAGCTACCCGTATGACTTTTAGCGGCTCGTTGAGCTGCAGGTGTTTTTCCAACCTTGAAGGCGAGGACCGGTTTATTGGGGGAAACCTGTTTCGCGACGGTGATAAGTCGACGAGCATCCTCAGTTCCTTCAATAAACAGACAAATGATTTCTGTAGCGGGATCGTCTTTGAAGTACTCAAGAAAGTCTGCAAAGCCAAGGTTGACTCGATTCCCAATACTCGCATATTTTGCCACTCCGAGGTGTGCATCCACTGCAGCGTAGTGCATGAGTCCCGCCACGCCGCCACTCTGACTAACCATCGACACCTTTCCCGACGGGATCGGAGATGGGTATGGGAAGAATGTGGCATTTAACTTCAGTGGAATATTACCAATACCAAGGCAGTTGGGGCCAATCACACCAATTTGAGCTTCATTAGCTATTTGGGCAATCTGAGTTTCAAGAAGTTGCCCCTTTTCTCCTAGCTCCTTGAAACCAGCGGAATAAACAACCACTCCATGAATGTTTTTTTCTACACAATCTTTGAGGACGCTGGGTACTCGTGGGCTTTGAACAGCAATGAGGGCTAAATCGATGGATTTAGGAATATCCTGAACACGTGGATAAACTGCTTTATCACCAATTTTGGATAGGTTCGGATGAACAAGGAAAATCTTCCCTTCAAACCCCGACGTTTGAAGGGCACGAAGTGTTAGGTTACCAAGCTTCCGGGGGTTATCCGATGCCCCAATTATCGCAATACTCGTTGGGTTGAATATGACATCGAGGGCGTCCATCTTCCAGGGGCTAGCCATGAGTTTCGCCTTACTGGGCAAAAGGGAAAGGCTTCCCAAAAAGTTGCTGGTAAACACGGATTTTCCAAGGGGGATTACTCGGAAAAAAGCTGACTGACACCCTTTTTGGCGATGAAGATTTCAAACTGACCTTCACGAACATTGGATTCCGGAGTTCGACCAATTATGAGTTGTCCGTCGAATAAGGCAACGTTACGGACAGGTGGTCCACCTTGTTCCAGGTAGAGGTCAAAAAAGAATGGTAGAAATGCCAGTTCGCTGTATTCCTCGAGTAATTGGGCAACCGTTTGGTGTTCAAGTTCAAGAAAGCTCGTAATGATTTGACGGGCGGGTACAGGTCCGTCGATATTCTCAAATTGGTAAGAGACTTTTCCTAGTTCCACGAATTCTTGGGCCTGCACGGATCCTTCCGAATAGAGGATAATTCGTCCATCATCGAGGGTGAAAAAGGTGGCCCGAATATTTTCTGGAGTTTTTCTTTTACCTTTGCCTGAAGAGGTTGGTGCCGGTTTGGTTCGGAATAAAACCTCTTTGATTGCTAAACGAATTTCCCGCGGCGTGTTCATTTCCGATAGGAGCTCGTTTGCCGTAAGAGTTTGGGTTCCTTTCACAGTTTGTCGGTGCAGTACAAGTGGTTTATCCCGCGTGGAAATGCGAATAACAATCGTACCAAAACGTCGTCGAATGATATCATCTACTGCCGCAATGTAGGGTTGTACCACCTTGAGGAATGCTCCAACATTATCTTTAGGATCGTCTTTGGGAGGAAGGACAAGCTGGTCATTGGTGATGACAAGGTAGCTGTCAAGAATCTTCAATTCTTTAACGTAGTATAAGCGCTTCCGGTACGCAAAAGGACCTTCTCGTTCCAACAGCTTGGGATGAATTTGCACGGGTTCAGTGAAATTCACTTGAGTTCCGGATTTTGTTGCAATGGTCATTGCACAGTCGCGATGTTTCACTGCATACTCATAGGTTTTTGAAAACACATAGTTTACAGGGAAAATCGAACGGGACAGTACTTCAAGACGGTCTGAAATCACACGGTTAATCGTATCAGCCATGGAAATTCCTCTGCTGGAGGTCTACGCACAACTCTGTATCGCAGGATTATAAGCTTCGTGTCTCCAGAGTGGCATTCCTTTCAATGATGCGTCACTTAAAAAAGCCATTCACCCGTAAGATGGGATATACAAAAGGAGTGTCTCAACGATGGTCAATCCCGTAATGGCTGGCAAAGAAAAAACCTATGTCTTAGGCATGGGAAATGCCGCCATTGCCCGCGGTGCCCTAGAGGCCAACGTTCAAGTCGCTACCTCATACCCTGGCACACCAGCTTCTGAAATCTTACAAAATCTCACTGAAATTGCTCCAGACTGGAATCTCTATGTGGAATGGAGCACGAATGAAAAAGTTGCTTTTGAAGTTGCCTTGGCTGCCGCTTGGAGTGGGCTACGTGCCATCACGTCCATGAAACAAAATGGGTTATTCGTTCTCCTTGATACCCTCGTGAGTGTTGCTTATACGGGTCATGGACTGGGAGGACTCCTTCTCGCCGTCGCTGATGATCCCCAAGCCCACAGCTCCACCACCGAATCCGATACCCGTGCCATTGGTCACTACGCAAATATCCCCGTGCTTGAACCTTCAACCCATCAGGAAGCCAAAGACATGGTTCCCTATGCCCTGGATCTCTCTGAACGCTTCGGCATCCCCTTTATGATTCGAATCACGACCCGTCTAGCCCACAGTCAACAAGTCTTTCGAATTGACCCAATTCTTCGTGAACCCCGAGAAGCCACCTTCGATCGGACCACTCCACTCCTTAACATCCCCCACCCA
>JAEOSV010000255.1 GCA_016840185.1 Candidatus Hermodarchaeota archaeon
CCTGCCTACCTCATAGCTAAGAAAGTGTGGACAAAACCGCATGAAAGTGAGATAGAATAAGCATCACACCATTGAACCATTTTTTGGAAACTAGTTTTCTTTGGAATACAAAGAAACTTCAGAATATGCAACAAGTGTTTAAATTTCTTCAAGCGCCCCAAAACCTTTTTCCTACCCAAGAGAGCTAGAATATGAACTCGGCTCCAGCGACGGGTATGCGAGTTGCTGGTGAAATGACCGAGGGGGCTATCGTGATTCTCGACCCAATATTACAGGGGGGACTCCCACATGGCACCAGTATTGCCCTAGTTGGTCCACCCGGGTCAGGAAAAACTAGTTTTTGTCTTCAACTTGTATTAGAAGCAGTCAATCAAGGCCTTGATGCCTTGTATCTTTCAACCGAAAACACTCCTTCAACTATCGTGAAACAAGCTCTGGGATTCGGTATTTCCCTCCCCCAAAAACCAGAGAAAAATCCTATCCAATTCGTGGATGCTTACAGCTGGCGGATTGGGATGCAAAAGGATCCATTCGCAATCAGCCGAATTAGTAACCCCGGAAACCTAAATGAAGTAAATCTCATTATCACAGATCAAGCCAAACTTTTGAAACCAGGTTCTATCATTGTCATTGATTCAGTTTCGGGTCTGAGTCTATCTTCTCCTGACGAGCAACGAATACGCACGTTTGTCCATAGCCTCGCTCAACGCATCACTACGCTGGAAAAGATTCTCATTCTAATTCTTGAAGACCAAGCCCACGAAGCGAAATTGATTACCAATCTTCGCTCTCTTGTGCAAGGCTCCATTCACACAAAAACTGCTGACTCGTCCAATGGGGCACTCCAATGGTTCCTCCGACTCTACAGCCTGATTGGCGTTCAACATAACACCAAATGGTACGAAGTAACGATTGGAAAAAAGGGCCTTCTGCTGAAAGGAGGTGCAAGTGGTGGGTGACCTCATTACTCCTGGATTCACACCGAAAGGGGCTTTCCAGATACCTAGAGGCTCCCAATTACTTCTGATTGGGCCACCCAGCGTAGTAAAAACTTCAATCGCCCTACGGTATCTCGCTGACCGGCTCAATGCCAAAGAACCTGCTGTTTTCGCCACCACACTCTGGTCGCCAAATCAAATCCGTGAAACCCTCACGCAAATTGGTGGGAAAAAACTAGGGGCAACCGTTCGAATCGCAGATGGTGTTTCTTGTGTCACTGCCCAACCTTCCAAAGAAACCTATTCGTTCCAAAACCTCTATGATCTTAACACCATTAACCTCGTGCTTCTTCAAGCCATTGCTGACCTTGAGAAAGGTCATCTTTGTTTAGATAATTTGACCACACTGATGACTTACTCCGCACCGTTATCCGTCATTAAGTTCATTCAAGTGCTCTGTGCCCGAGTGAAGGATCGAGGTGTCACAGGTATCTATTTGCTTGAAGAAGGAGTTCATGATGAAGCCGTAGTGGCTACCCTCCGATTTTCAGTTGATGGTGTCCTAGAAATCCAGGATGAAGAAGTAAAGGATCATCTAGTTCATAAGATTCGATTAGCCCATCTGCGAGGAACACAAGTAGATTCGCGTTGGCTTTCATTCAGCGAAACTGGTTCTCTAACATGGGCTAAGAAGTAATCTGTAAACAAGGGACTTCTTCCCTATATCTTAGGAAATTGAAGCATCATTAATTTTTGAGTGAGAGTGCTTCAGTTCTGATTTTGAAGAGCCCTCGAGCGGTTCATCTGTTGGGCTATCTGAAGTGCTCGGGTCTTTGGGTTTGGGTGGGAAGAGGTAGTAAATCATGTCCTCGAAGGTTTCAATGAATCCTGGAACCAGTAATATTGCAACGATGCAGAGGACAAAGACACCAACAACTCCTAAGATGAAGCTCATTGGATAGTGTGCGATTTCCCAGGGAAGAATTCCCATGAATACAAGCCAAATCTCGAAGATGACTCGTGCAACATTGGCAAAGAAGAGAATTATTGTAACAACGATTATGGCAAGTATTTTCCGTGACCATGTTCCTCGGGGTAAGGGGAGAATCAGTCCCATGAACACGGCGATAACCTGTATTCCTGTGCATTCTCGTACAATTTGGTAATGTTGGAATCCAATGACATAGACGTATACTGCTCCGTTGATCCAATCAACAATTGCCACTGATGGAATTCCAATCCATGTTAACCCCACTGCGGAAACAATAGCGGTAGGAATTCCGAGGATATACGGTTGGGGCAGAAAATATACTAAAAGCGTTATAGTAATAGCGGTAATCAGGTACAGAATCAGCCTACGTGGAGTCGGTCTTTCCATGTCTTCTGATGAAACCTCAGCTGCCTTGTCGGGTTCATCCCGGTTAGCCATCGGTTTATCGGTTGTGATTGGGTTCACCGTCCTAGTTGCTGGTGGCGTTGCCTTCCTGATGGGGTTTCAATTTCTTGGGGAAACATTGGTGCTTCTGGGCGTTTTTTTCTTTGCCGTCACTTTGATTTGCTGGATTGCAGCACGCCGGCGAAGAATACAGTAGGCACGCAATTCCTTGATTACTTATTAGACTTATCTTTCTACTACCTTTAGACTAGTTAAAACAGGATGAGATAGAATGGTTAGTTCCACATTGGAAGTAAGAAAATGAACTTTGCACCCTTCGTGTGAGTTTCTTTTTCTCGGTCCTCAACCCAGATACGACCACCATAACGGTTCACAATCCGCTGCACCAATGTCAAACCGATACCAGAGCCTTGCGCCTTTTCAAACACACGCTGAGTGTAACGGGCAAAGATGCGTTCTTTTAGGTCATCAGGAATACCGGGTCCATGATCACTGATTTCCACCCTCAGAAATCGCTTATTCGAATCGGAGTGAACTTTAGCCTCAATCTCAACCTTCTCATGTTGATCAAACTTCACGGCATTATGAAGCAAATTAAAAAACAAATCAATCAATAAGTCGTCAGCGAGGACCTTGAACTTATCTGGATGAATATTGGTATCCACGAGAATGGATTTGTCAGGAAAGGCTTGCTTTACAGCCTGTAGAGCCATTTGGAAGTCGGGTTCAATATCCCGGACCTCCATTAAGGTTTGTATGTCATCCATGCCTGAAAATTTCTTAACTCGTCCGATAAGAGCAGCGCTACGTTCGACTTGGTCCAAAGATAATTTTAATTGTGTCCTAAGGTCTTCAGAGAGATCTGGGTTCATAAGTTGTAATTCTAATGTTGAAAGAATGGCCTGATTTATATTCGTAAGGTCATGAGCCATTAAATCAGTGAAGAACTCAGCCCGGGCTTTGGCTTCCTCTAATGCTTTTTCGCCTTCCTTTCTACCAGCAATATTACGCGTTACAACGATGTAACCACTAGTGTTACCATCAGCTCCAACTAAAAGAGAAGCACTAATCTCTGCAGGAAACGTTGTTCCATCATTGTGGATGATTGTGAAGGGTTCAGGAACTGAAGGACCTAGTTCCTTTGTGTTTTTCAATGTCTCAATGGCAAGTTTTCGCTCTTCAGGAACGATAAAATCAAAACAATTTCGACCTAAAAGTTGTTCAGGGGTTTGAAAACCAAGAATTTGTGCAGTACGCTCATTCACTAAAATGATCATACCATCCGGGTCAGTAAGACTAATCGCATCTGGAGACGTCTCAACTAAAGATCGATAGCGTGCTTCAGATTCACGAAGTATCGCATCTGCACGGATTCGTTCAGTGATATCTCGACCAACTCCACTATATCCAGTTAGTTTTCCATCGTCGTCAAAAATTGGTCGACCATTAGCTTCAAGGTATATGATATTACCGTCGCGGTGGATAAAACGGTCTACGAGATTTTTAAAAGCCAGTTGTTTCCCAATGGTCTCAGTGAAAAATTCTTCAGCTTGTTCAAGACTCTTTGGGTCCATAAAATCAAAAAACGGACGTCCTAAGATTTGTCCGGCGGTATAGCCGAGAATATCTTCAATAGAGCTATTCGAATAAACGAATTTTCCCTCTAGATCTATTTCAAAAACCCAATCGGTTGTATCCTCGACGAGGGAACGATATCGGTGTTCTGAGGTTTTTAGGGATTCTTCTGCACGTTTTCGTTCAGTGATATCCTCACCTGAACTAAGAATTCCAGACCGAGTCCCTTCATCATTTTCTAATATTGTAGTATGCCAGAGTATTGTTCGTTCAGTGCCATCCTTATTAACAACTGGGTTTTCAACAAACTCAAGCAAGTCTCGCACGCTTGACATAGCTTCATCGAACAATGATTTCATATCTTCTCGTAGTCTTTCAGGGATGCACAAATCGAAGTAATTCCGGCCGATGAGCTCGTCTTCAGAATACCCGAAGATTTCACATCCTTTCCGGTTTACCAAGAAGATACGTTGATTTCGATCAATTCCAATAAACGCCGCACCTGCCACATCGAGATATTGCTGAGCACGATCCCTTTCGGTGCGAAGTAGGTGTTCAGCAATTTTTCGTTCAGTGATATCTTCTCCTGCAGTCAAGGCTCCTGTAGGGTTACCCTCTTTGTCGAAAAACATGGTCGTGTGCCAGGAAACTAATCGTTCAGCTCCATCCTTTGTGATTATGGGGTTTTCTACAAACTCGTCAGGGGTAACTTCTCCTGACATGTTTGCACGAAAGACGGCTTTCATTCCCTCCCGAAGTCTCTTTGGAATACACGTATCGAAGTAGTTTTGCCCAATCATTTCATCTTCGGAGTATCCAAACGTTTCCAGGGTTTTTCGATTGATAAGAGTGATAATTCCCTCTGTATCAACTGCAATGAACATGACTCCTGCCATGTCAAAGTACCTCTGGGCTCGGTCTCTTTCCAGTCGTAGAATCTCTTCCCCAAGTTTTCGTTCATGGATGTCCATGACTGTGATCTGGGTTGCTGGTTTTCCTTGATATTCGATCACTGAGAGGGATAACTCAAACCATCGTTCAGTGCCATCTTTCAGAGTTCCCCGCAATTCCATTGTCGAAGAAACAGGCTTCCCTTGAACGATGTTTTGCAGTTGCTCCCACGGAATATTTCGATCATCAGGATGAATGATTTCAAAAATCTGCCAAGTTTCAAAGGTAAGAACATCTTCTTTTGTATAACCACTAATTTGAATAAACGCA
>JAEOSV010000256.1 GCA_016840185.1 Candidatus Hermodarchaeota archaeon
GGCAACCCCATGAGTTTCTCTTTTGCTTCTTCTTTTGGAAGAGAAAGAACAGATTTGAGGTCTCCTCCAAATTTTTCTAAGACCATCTTTGAAAGCTTTTTGATTCGTTTTGATTTCACGTTGTAGAGACCACCGCTTCTGATAGCCTCTTTCAACTCTTCCCGATCTGCGCATGCTAGAGCTTCTGGCGTAATCTCGAATTTGGCGGCAAGTCCTTTATATGCTCTGATGCAGTTTACTTCGCTTGTGTTCTGAGAAAGAACAGTAATTATTGCGTGTTTAAAAGGATCAGTTGAAGAATCCTCAGGATACATGTTGGCTGGCCACCAGAGCGGGCCATACTTCTCCTCTAACACGGGGATCAGTTTCAGGTCAAGTCGTTTAACAGTAGTCATCAAATAGGGTAATTGTGTTGCCAACTATAAAACTTTCACAAAAGACATCCGCGCTTCGTCGAAGCTTGTAGAAGTTGAAAGGGAGGAGATCGTTACGTGTTTTCTCCTGTAAGTAATAATTTTTCAATCAACAATTAGGCACGTTCAACAACTCTTATTTCTTACTCTAGTTGGAAAAATGAGTCGATCATTCGATTTGTCTTCGTCGCCATACGTTGTATGGGCACTGCCTCCAGCAGTAGGTGCTTCCCTTCATAATGCAACCTTTACACTCTGCACGGTTAAAGGGTCTAGACCGCCTAACCCTTCTAGCCAAACTTTCCACTCGCCACATAAAGAACGCTTCGGAACAATAATTAGATAGTGGTGGGGTTTTAAATTCATTTACGTGCGCTTCAAAGTTGAGAAAAAAAAGAAAAGAGACCGGTTGAGGTGTTTCAGTTGTAACATCATCACTTCTGTCTCTTCTCAGTGTTGCCGAAGATATGGTGTAGACTTGAAGGAAAATGGACAAATTATCCCAGCTACTAAGAAGATCAATGTCTATAGGAAAAAGAGATCGTTGAGTTATCCTTTGGTTCCCTTCATTCTTAGATGGGTGGAGAGGGTTCCTCAAGGTGGATACGTCTTTCCACGTGCAAAGAGTGGATACTTGTGGAGTAGGGAAATCGAGTTTGACTTCACTCATCATGTTAATCGAATTAGAGCATGGTGTATCATTGATGGGTATGATGTGAAGAGTTTCCCACACTTCTTTCGGCATAGTCTTGCAACTAACTTAGCAGAGGATGAGTTTGATGATTTGGAGTTGTGTGATTGGTTTGACTGGGAGTCTGTCCAGATGGCTAAGGGCTACACACGAAGAGCGGGAACTAAGAGGGTCGATCGAATCGCGAGGTCAAACGTGTGAAGCTGATAAACTATGGAAGTGACAATGAGCTTGCATGAATAGAAAAAGATTCTGCCATAATGATCATTCCCCTCTCTTTTTTGTCTTACAAACATTCTGTTCTAAACTGTAGAATTAAATCTGGGTCTGATCTGATGTTATGTTGAGTGATAGGTATGCGAAAAGCCTTTGCTATCATGGTCATGCTGATCACTATTTCATCATTTCTGTCGTTGTATACCATAAATGCTCACACCATTGCTGGCCGACATATAGCTGAAGGGGGGCTTACTTACCATATCTACTGGACATCAAGTCCTGCTGGATCCTTATTTCCATGGCCTAGAGAACCAGGCCCACTTGAAGTCCTTTCTGGTGTAAATGAAGTTGACACTTTCATCTACCAGTATTTGATTAAATCATGGGTGCTGGTTGGGTTATCGATACTGGCCTGGATAGGCACAGGTTTATTCATATCAAAATTCGCTAAAAGAAAATGGGGCCTAAAAGTCCTAAACTGAGATGGATGGAGCCAGGGTCTTCAGAAAGCCTAAACTCTGAGCTTTTGTGTTTCCAACCATTCAACAATCATATTTCTTAGTCTCTGGACATCTGGGCATCTAAGTAGAGGATTTCTATGTCTATATGTAATGGCGAATCTGGGATCATATGGTGGAACCAACAGATCCAGCCGCACACTCCCATTTATTCGTCTGGGCTGAACTGGTAGAAAATCGTAGACACCATTACTTTGTCTTATCTTATAAAATGTGAACTCTATCGGTAAGTTTAACCCTCCCCTCTCAGGCTCATCATGTAGAAAAGCCCATGTCCATCCTCCATAAAACCACAGTTCCTCCTTAGTAATTGATTCCTCATATAGCTGCCACAAAGCAGCATGGTCAAAACCCCAACGTAAAAGAGCCAGGGTTTGCTCTATTCCTTCATAGAACGAATGATCCAACCCCCCTCCTTTTCTTTTGAAATATTTCAGTTCTACAGCAGTTAGTTCATTATCTTTGCAGAGAATCATATCTATCTCAGGCTGCAACGGCGGAACCAGTGAAGTTGGAACACCCAAAGGTCGACCATATATTTTATGCCACTGTCTTTTCAGGCTGGTAACCTGATAAGGTCTCTTTGAAACAAAGATTCTATCAAATTTCGGTGAAACGCTTTGATCGAACTTTTTCTTAAACTCATGAGCCAGGAAATCTTCCATTTTTTGTGTTATGGCATCCACCTTCTATTCTGTTCAACCTGCGTATTTTCTGGCTTGAAAGAAGAACCCTATGATCAGTAGGGCCAGAATTACTCCTGTGGCTGCTAGCCCTAAAATGTTCCAACGTGTTAAGGGCTGAAACCAGAATGAGGCGAAGAAATTCCCTATAACACCTATAAGGGCACCTAAAAGGACACCGATATAGAGCCCAGAAAGTGAACGTTTTTCTTCTTTGTCCTCTATTTCGCGAAGAGTTACCAGAACCTCCGTTAGTTTGAATGTTGGTTTGCTCACCAAGGAAATGTCAAGGCCTCTGATTTCTCTATACAATGACAATATCAACGCGGATATTGAGATAAGAATTGGGATGAGAAAATAAGGATCCAGCAAATCTTCTTTCTCCTGGATTTTATACTAGCTCTATAACCTGTGAGATCACTTTTAGATCTTATGCATGCATGCAGAGCCATTGGTGAATATAAAGATGGATACAACTTCATGTATAATCATAGGGTTATAGACTGGCTGACGTGTTAAAGGTGACTACAGTTTTATGTAACAATAAATTCATATTGGGGAGTTCAAAAAACAAATCCACAGTTCTGGTGAGAGACTGCAACATGATTGATTCCTACGGTTTCGGACGCATCACCATAAACGGAAAACATTACACCAACGACGTGATCGTATTTTCCGACCGAGTTAAAGACAACTGGTGGAGAAAAGAAGGACATAGATTGCAAGTGGAAGACATCGAGACTGTAATTGAAGAGAAACCAGAAGTTCTTGTCGTGGGCACAGGCTACTATGGACTTGTCAAAATCCCAGTTGAAACCGTCGAGTACCTCAAATCTAAAGGAGTTCAATTAATAGCCCAGAAAACACAGGAAGCCTGTACAACGTACAACCGCCTCGTAGAATCGGGGAAAAAAGTAATAGCCGCGCTACATCTAACCTGCTAAGTGACTCAAACTTTTGTGATATAGACTATCCTACAGCCTGTGTTGATGCAGAACCTTCCCGAACAACGGTCGAACTTCTTAGCTACGTTCGTGATTTCGAAGAACTCGTGCAACCTTTTTGACTTCTTTTTCATCTCAAATTCAACATAAAAATCTTGAATCACGGGTTCAAGTCAACATTCAAGAAACAATACAATATTGCTAACCCTTGAGGCTACGACACAAAACTGATTAGTAAATCGGATTCGGGTAGCACAACGCTTATAAGCGATGTTTGTAGAGCGGGTAAGAAGAGTCTTTCAAAGAGGGAGATGTTTTTGAACATTCAAAGTTTGAAACGTCGTGCGTTTCGGTTGCGAAGGTTCATTGATTCCAGCGACGACGGCGAAGAGCGGAAAAAGGCGATCAGAGAATACGTCCACCTCATAGGACAA
>JAEOSV010000257.1 GCA_016840185.1 Candidatus Hermodarchaeota archaeon
AGCGATGGAGATTACGTTGGTTCGCGGACCAAAATAACACCGCACACTAATCCTCTGAACCACGATAAAACAGACAAGCACGGATTGCTTGGCATGCCATTCCGGCAGGTGAGAACGCCCAGCTGACCCACAGCGTAAGCGTTCATCCCTCCCTTATTTTTACTGGACTAGGACAGAGGATATGCTTTTCTCCACTACACAATAAATAGAAGTCGAATCCACCCGTTGAAACGGAGGAAACGAAATGGAACCACGTATAGGTACACTTGTCCCAACGGTTGTCCAACTCCTAGCAATAGGCGATGCCAATGTCGAATTGGTTTTTTCACCTCTGGAAAAGATGCCCCAGTTTGGTCAGGAGGTCGTCGTTCCAGAGCTTAGTCTCCGAGCTGCTGGATCAGCTGCCAATTTTGCGATTTGTGGGGCTAACCTTGGTATCAAAACCGGCTTTGCGGGGCGCTTAGCGGTTGATGGCTTTGGAGAAATTGTATTGAAAGCATTTCGCGACGTGGACGTTGACACAAGATGTTTACAACTAGTTGAAGATTCCACAACCGGGGTGACCGCCGCAATAATTCGAAAAGACGGAGAACGCGGGTTCATCACCTATCCTGGTACCATTGCTGAATTACAATTCAAAACCCTTGAGAATTGCCTTCAAACTGAGACACCGCCTCGATGGGTCCATCTAGCTGGTTATCATCTTCTATCATCACTTCAAGGGGATTCAGTTACACAATTGTTGAAACTAGCCCAATCTCGCGGCGCAACTACATCATTGGATGTTGGCTGGGATCCCTGTGGATGGTCCGATGAAACCATCAACCAAGTGCTAGATATACTCCGGTTCGTTGATGTCTTCTTCCCCAATGCCGAAGAGATTAAAGCTCTAACCGGGGAGCACAACCCAAGAAAAGGTGCTACGAAACTCATAGAATCAGGAGCGCCCACCTTGGTCGCCAAATTGGGGGCGAAGGGTTGTTTGCTTGCGACAAAACAGGATCAGCAATTGGTCCCCGGGTTTGAAGTCGAGGTTGTGGACACGACTGCAGCCGGTGATGCATTTGATGCCGGGTTTGTGGCGAGTATGCTATCCGGAGCAACGATGGAACGTGCGGCTGTCTTCGCTAACGCCGTAGCGGCTCTCCGTGTGTCACGAGATTCAGACGATTCATTATTTCCAAGTTTGCAGGAAACTTCTGCGTTCTTAATGCGACATCGCCCACTAAAGGCGTGAAAAAACACAATTGCCTCCAACGTATGTGGCCAGAACTTCAATATCTTTCAAGGCATTAGGTTCAATTTCAAAGGGATTCTGAGACAAGACAACGAAATCCGCTAGTTTCCCGGGAACCAGTGATCCTTTTTCGTTTTCATCAAAACTGGCATAAGCAGCATCAGTGGTATACAATCGAATGGCTTCTTCAACCGTAATTTGAATTGAAGGGTAAGGATGGGTTACCGCAGAGAAAATGCCATACAATGGATCCATGGGCATACAATCTGACCCGAATGCGACTTTGATGCCCGCATCGAGGACTCTACGGAAATTATTGAGTTGTTCGGCGCGTTCTGGGCCAAGACGTAAATCATACATACCTCCTGCTAACCCCCATCGATGAGCAAAATTTGGCTGTTGGAGTAAGAGCATCTCCAGCTGTTTTACTCGTTCAATCAGTGGTGGAGTGAGAAGCTCCGCATGAATGATATTGTGCCTTAGCTTTTTCACAAGCTCCGATTTACTTGTAGTTTCATGTACACGCAATACCATGTCAATTGCCCGATCCCCAATAGCATGGGTGCTCACTTGGAGTCCCAGTTCATTAGCGGACGCAATCAAAAACCGGAAATCTTCTTCATCAAACAACATCATGCCGTCGGTTTCAGGTTTATCAGTATATGGTCGGGATATAGCAGCTGTTTGTGCTCCAATGGACCCATCGGTGAAAACCTTCACTCCCCCCAATCGGAAATACTCATCACCTAAACCTGATGGGACACCAAGGCCCGCTAACAGATCAAAGAGCTTTCTTTCTAGATTCGCATAAACCCGAACTGTCAACTTTCTATGTTGTCGGAGCTTAAGATATTCAGCCACGAAAGGAAGTTGACGACGATATAGATTCTCATGAAGCGAGGTGATCCCTACACTATTTGCATGACGGCATCCTTCAAGAAGCACTTTAGATAAATCATCCTCACCGCCTTGGAATTTACGTGTGTCGACGGGAAATTCCCGGAGAACTCCCGTGGGTTCACCTGTCGTCGAATCCCGATCAACACCAGGCGTTTCTTTATCTAGCTCTAGCTGTTGCAGGGTTGTTGAGTTGACGCTGATTAAGTGGCCACAAACCCGGATTAAAACCACGGGATTTTCAGGCGTGAGGGGATCAAGGTCTTCTTTGGTGATATAACGTGGAGTTTTCCATTTACTCTCATCCCAGTTGTATCCTAAAATTAACTCTCCCTTGGGTAATTCATCGGCCCGTTTCTTCACTAGTTCGAGTGCTTCCTTCACCGAGGACGTTTTTCCAAGATCAAGACGGAGGAGCTTTCGCCCTAAACCCGCTAAATGTGCATGTGTGTCAATGAAACCAGGGAGAATAGTGCGACCTTCCATGTCAACAGTCTCAACAGCACTGCCTCGATACATCTCAACCTCCGCAGTGGTTCCAATCGCGATAATCCGTTCATTTCCAATCACCATCGCTTCAGCAACAGGAAGCTGCGAATCCATGGTTCGAATATCTGCATTAATCACGACGAGGTCGATTCGGGCAGGCATAGTTAACATCACTCCAAACCACTGGTTAAGTCAAAGATAAGTTACATCTCTAATTATCTATGTTTACCATCTTTGAAAGTCATTAGTTTTTACAACTCGTCACATTAAGACTAAATACAACATGAGTGCATGGAAAGATACCTCTTAGGTGGTTTATTCACATGGGTAAGAACACCAAACGAAATGTCGCAATTGCCATTGTACTAATTGTAGTGATTGGTAGTGCCCTCTACTTCGGGTTAGCCTATCCTTTTCCAGTGCAATCCACACCCATCAGCCTCACAGGAATTCTCTCTCAAACTGATATTCCTTCCGTAATTAGCTGGCCAAACGCTCAAATTCAGGTCACGATTCATCTCACCTCAGTGACCGCGATTTGGGGCTTTGAAATTCGAGATGCATCCAATAACCTCGTCCATGCCCAAGCAGGGATTGCTACATCGACTACAACTGTTACAACTCCTTGGTATGATGCAGCCGGATCCTATACTATTACCGTAACATGTATTGGTGATTTAGAAGGGACCGTTACAGTATTTGCTCGAGGATGGCCTTTCATTACTCCATAACAGACGAATTGTTTGCCATCTTCGGCAATCTTATATCCAGAATCATCCATGGCGGCGGTAAGTCACTCATAGGTCCTTGGAGTTTCAGATTATGAAAACTTCCTCGCAAACTTCTTTCTACTCGAAAAACCGCCAACGAAATACAGTATTTTCATTGCTTCTTTGTACACTTCTCATTGGCTTGTTCCTCATGAGCAATATCGGTACTTCTTCAACTGCTGCTGCACCTGTACAACCTTTCCTTGAATCCTTTGAGTTAAATGGGCCTTACATAAACGAGGCAGTATTCGGTGTCTATCATGGGTCAGATGCCCAGTGGGCAGCACTCGTTGACGGGTTAATCGATGTGGGTAATGCCCCACTTTCACTCGATGAAAGAAGTGGTATTGAGTTCAACGAATGGGAAGTCGATCAGTTCTGGGGTATTGCATGCAGTACACACTTTGATCCCTTCTTTATTGAAGAAATAGAAGGGCCGCCAGGATTCAATGGATTCCCTTTCAATTACGTAGGTTTACGACGTGCTGTCGCTATTGCTTTGGATAAATATGCGATTGCTCAGACCGCGTTTGGTGAAGGTGGTGTGGCTTTAGATCATATCATTCCCGCTTCCTTTTCAGCGTGGCATGAACCTGATCTTGGACTCGATTATCGCGATGGTGATATCCAACAGGCTATCACGGTCCTAGAAGCCGCTGGTTTCATCGACTTTAATATGGATGGCTATCGCGATGCACCAAATTCGACTGAGGTGACGCTCAGCCTTTATTATACTCCGACAGAACTTGCCACAAAGGCAACCCAACATTCCAAAATCGCTACAAATACGACGCTCATGGCAGGAACCATTCGGAACACAATGGAAGCCCTTGGTTTTCGCATCAACCTATTCCCAGTTGATGAAAATACATTATGGCGTTATACCCACATCGGATATCGGGCTTATCAAATGGCATTGCTCCCATGGGAAATTCCTGAGCAGGCGCCTTTAGTTCTTAAAGATCTCTTCTACTCATACAGTATCCCAACGACCAACATCATGAATTTCCACAATACTACGATTGACACGATAATTGAAACGATGAATTCAACCACCGATTTTGACGACTATCAGGACTTGCTCTCTGAGGTTCAAATTGGAATTGCCCAAAATCAACCCCTGATTCCTATATGTACTCGCTATCAATACACGGCGCAGCGTACAGACCGATATGAACGTTGGTTTAATCAGCCTGGAATTGGTGCAGCCAATCATTGGTCATTCTTACAGTCTCGACTTCAAACTGGACAACCCGACAAACACCCAATTTCTGATGTGGGTGGAACCATGGAGATTGGTCTCAATGACGTGCCTGCCACACTCAACCCCATTCTTGCCACTCTCCCAGATACCTGGTTGGTCCTAGATTCGATTTACAGTCGATTAGTTCGAATAGATCCGGTAACCGGCGAGCCATTGCCGGATTTAGCTCAAAGCTGGACTATCGAACCAGTAGGAAATGAACTTCGAATGACCTTCAATCTGCAGAATAATGCAACTTGGCATGATGGTGAAATCTTCACGGCTGATGACGTCGAATTTACCTATACCTACATCAATGACTTGCCGGGGCCATGGCCGTTACTGCGTCCCAAACCCCATATCGAAATAAGCAGCATAGAAATCCTCAATAACGTTACTATCAGAATCACGACTCCCCTCAATGGATATTTTGCCTTATTTGATATTGCAGACGTCGTCATTTTACCCCAGCACCTCTGGGAAGGTATACTACAACCTGCTTACTTTGATAACCCACGACCCATAGGCACGGGACCATTCATGTTCGATAAGCGACCAGAATCCGGATTGATCTATCTCAACTACTTCCCCGACTACCATTATGGCATTCTTGGATCACGAGAACTCCCTGTTTTCATAGATTACTCCTTCCTCGTCTGGCTTGGTGCCGGCATCTTCGTCATATCAATAACAGCACTCGGAGCCTTATGGTTCCTCCGAAGAACACCCCATGGTTTCACAAACTAACCTTAGTCCCTACAGGTCGTTCCTAAAGTTCCTGTAAAAACAAGTCCAAGGAAGAGCTAAACTGGGAATGTTGTTCGAGCATACAGTTATGACCAGCACCCGTGATGACTTGAACTTCTACTTGAGGTAGTGACTCTTGCAATTGGGCCATCATTTGAGAGTCAACGGCGGTCTCAAACTCCCCATTCACAACAAGGACTGGTATCTGAATTTCGGAAAGCCGGTTTAACACATTGAATCGCTTCACGTCTTGAAGAATCTCAAGAATAACATGAGTTGGTGTCCGCAGTGATTCGGTGTTCACCCACTCGACGAGTTCAGGGTCTACATCGGGAGCAAACAAGGCCTTCTCAGTGAACTTCGATGCCCTATCCCGGGACAGTCTAATGAGAAAACGGAGAAAGCTAAATTGAATACTTCGCTTTAGTGAAGCAACAGGATGCGGGCTGGATCCAACCAGAACAAGAGCACGAGGGTTCAAGGGCTGCTCCAGGCTGTATTTGAGGGCAATCATTCCACCCAAAGAATGGCCAACCAATACAGGATTAGATACCTGATTCTTGCGAAGTATAGTTACCAAATCATGAACATGATCACTCACTCGGTATCCGTGTTCAGGTTTTTCTGAATCCCCATGACCACGTAAATCATAGGCAATCACTTGATGCTTCTGTGTAAAATACTCGATTTGGTGTTTCCAGAACCTATGAGAGGCTGCCCATCCATGAATGAAAATGAGAGGTGAGCCTTGCCCCTCTTTGCGTACATGTAACTGGATGATTTCAGAGGTTTCCGAATTCATGTTGGACATACTCCACAATATTTGCTCTTCATCGGACTTAGAAGCTTTTTGGGCGCTCTGTCCAAAGAGTTTTTTCTTCCCAAGCCTACCTGCTACTGAGTTGGTGACTCTCTGTGGAAGCAACCGATGTATGGATTGTAATAATCCGTGGCGAAGCGGAAGGTCAAGATGTCCGAGTTGCCCTTGACTTTCAAAACGCTGAAGCCTTACTTGGCCCCCGCAACTTCATCGTCGGTGATGCCTTCGTCAACCAATTACTGGAGCTCATTCAATCACAAGAAAATTGGGTTATTAAAACGGTGATTGAAGAAGTGCGAACGCCTCATGAAAAGAAGCTTCCACCCAATATACCATTGTTCGCGCTCCTAACAAAGAGCTATCCCCGCGGTCTCTCTGCCGGTGCTCTCTTTCTAATTGAGGAAATTGCACTCCAACACGAAGACATGCCTGACACATACTCTGAGACAACAAATTCAATTCTGGGTCCTTCCAAACGATTTGCACTGGTTGGCTTGTCACCTGTCGGATTCACAGCTGCATGCGCCGAAGATGCCAAACTCTTCACACGGTTCATTTCTCGGCTCCTTAAACGTCCCGAAGCCTTTGAAGAAGTCTCTCTGCTTCTTTCCCGACGCAACAAACAGAATTAACCTCGAAACTGCTTCTATCACTCCTTCCCTGCTTTTAGCACAAGAAAGAATGGAACACGCCGTTCACGATCAAAAAACGCATCATCGCTAACGGGACGAGGTTCCTCAATGGCAAGTAAACGAAATCCAGTTTGAAGCAAAGAGTTGACGTATGTACTCACGGTACGGTGAAAGAAGCTAAATGGTTGGGGGAATTTCTTCCCGTTTCTCGTTTTCCATTGCACCTGAAATTCTTTTTCTGAGAAATAGTCGGTCATAACAAAATGTCGTCCTATCCGACGTCGTGATTTTGATTTTTTTTCTCCCAACTCCCAATAGCCAGGTCCATATACGTTGAATGCTGGATGGACGACAGAAAAAATCAGAAATCCTTTGGGCTGAAGTACTCGATGAAATTCGCGAAGACTTGCTTCAAGGCACTCGAGATTCAAGAGAACAAGGTTGCAAAGGATAACATCAAATTCTGCATCACTGAAATCCTGTAAATCACAAAGATCGCCAACCTTAAACTCAACTGATACATCGTCTGAATGGCTTTTACTAATCTTGATGATGTTCTCAGAGAAATCAACGCCCATAACTATGGCTCCCTTCTTTGCATACAATCGTGAAAGGTAGCCCTCCCCACAGCCGGCATCTAGGATTCGACGTCCTTGTACATCGCCCATTAACGTCTCAATACAGGGGTTGAGTATCGCACGATGATGTGGTGTTCCTGTCTCGTTGATGAGCTTGGCGTAAACCTCGGCATTATCTTGCCATTGGCTTCGGAATCGGTCGGTCATATCCACTGTTGTGGTGAACGGTCTATTAGACTGTGACGACTCTTGTTCGAATCAGGTCTTTGGTGTCTCAGACATTTCATCAAAGGAAGCGACGAGGCGAACAGTATATCGATTGATTGCAAGGGTTAGGAGTTGCATTACCAGGGTAATGATAATTATGCCAAGTGCTATGAACACGATGAGCAAACCGAGTTCATAGAAGAGGACTCCTGATAATCCCATTGATGTAAGCCAAGATGCTCCCCAGGGTTGGAGAAAATACTTCCATAGTAAGTAGTAGCCATAAATTCCGGCAACCAACACAAAGAGCGTTGAAATCGCGAACAATGTTAGGGCTGTCTTAGTCGCTGAATCATCAGCATCAACATGTCCCACGCCACCACCTACGATGAAATTTCTTACTCTTCGATGAAATCGGAGAAACACTCCAAGGAGCCACACGAACAGGAGAAAAGCAAATCCCCCACCGAGTAAAAGGATAAAGATAAAGAAGTCTTCATTTGTCACTAAGATTCCCCAGATTCCAGACAGCATGAGTATGAAGACAAGGGCTGCACCTAATAGAACTAGAAACGAAAGAAGTTGTAGACCGAAAGTACCGGTGGCTATTCCTCCGAAGACGCGATCCCAGTCAATTGAACGTTTTTCTTCATTGCCTGCAGTCATTAATATCACTTCGGTGAAACATTACTTCCCTACTAACCTTAGTCTTGTCGAAAAAGCTTTGCTTTTTTTTTGGAAACTATATGAAAATTCGATGTGACGCGCCGATTCTTCCGTCCTATAACCGTAATCAATGTGCTTCAGGTCAACTTGGGGAGGGGAGAGTATACTGGAACTGTTACCTGTGTATCTGTCCACGCCTTCTTGGCTTTACTTTTTGCCTTCTTTTCTTGTGTATAACTGTTCGTTAAACCTTATCAGCGGACTCAAATTGCTTTCTCAAGGTCTTCAACTATTTGCTGATAACGTTCATGGACTTTATTGCCACCAAGGATTTCATCGAAACGTTCGAAATCGGCTTTAATTTTATCTTTCTCTTTTTTACTAAGCACCTTTACTAGAGCAGGAAAAACATCGTCTTCTTCCATTTTGAAGTGGGGTTGCATGATTTCGAGATACCCGTTTACGGACTTGAGGATTTTATCGCGACCTTCAGGTTTACCTCGATGGTACTCTCGAATGGCCTTGTGCATTTCGTTCGCTAAATCTAACGCCTCAATGTGTTCTTCAATGAGCACAGCGATGTTCCGGTCAACGTCTTCTGGTAAATCGGTATCATGCTCACGCAGTTGATCAAAGAAGATATCTTCTTCTTTGCTGTGATGAATCACGTCAGCGTAACCACGAATGAATTCAACCAGTTTCCAAAAAACGGGAGCAGGAATTTCTTCTTTATCTCTCAGTTTATCACGAACCTTCTCAATAATGGCAAAAACTCTGTCAACTAATTTATGTTCATCAAGTAGGATGTCGATCGGGTACATGGGGTAAGACCTCCACGTCCAAAGTGTACCCCCCTTGTTAACATCCTCTTCAAAAAACTTCCCTCTCTGCAACGTTTTTAGACTTAAACCACTTATCGGAACTCCCACCTCCTACTATTAGCTTGGTAATTGGCGAATTATTATGGTAGTCCCCCCCGAACTCTTTCTTATTGGCGTCTTCATGGGTCTCCTGGGTGCTGCACTCTTCGGTGTTTCCAATGTTGTTTACAAATCACAAAGTGCGGAAATCCGCCCAATCGGGATAAATGCCTTCAAGATGTGGATTGCGCTTCCCGTCATCGCCATAGTCGTTCTATTATTACTAATTCCAACCGGGTTCAACGTCCCCCTCGCATCCTTGCCTTTATTGACAGCATCCATAATTCTAGGTGCGGGACTCGGTGACCTCTTCTATTTAACGAGTCAATCACGCATTGGAGTATCCCGGGCGTTTCCAATAGCGATGACATTTCCCATCATCACATATTTCTTTTCAATCTTCATCCTCCACGAAGCCCTCCTAATCACTCGTTTCGTTGGAGTTATTCTTGCTATTATCGGCATCAGCCTTATCACTCGAGAACAAGCTCAACAAGAATCTGAAGAATCGCATGAAAATGAAAAACCAGTACGGGTTGGGTGGGATAAAATTGGTATTGCCCTTGCTCTTATAGCTGCCTTGAGTTGGGCATCCGCAACAGTGATTCTTCAACTCGGTTTAGTAGGTGCTGACCCTATTGACGCCAACCTCGTTCGAATTATAATCGGATCGCTATTCCTTCTCCCTATTTTCCTTTTTGCTCGAAAACGTGGCATGCCAATGCCGACCAAACGTGCAACCAAACTCGTGCTAATTGCAGCCTTCTTTGGTATGGGAATCGGATCGATATTGTATGTTAATGCGGTGTTCTTTACTGGAGCAGCTGTTACCTCGGTGATTGCCGCAACAGCACCACTCTTCGCTCTTCCATTCACCGTGTTCTTTCTAAAAGAAAAAGTTACACCACTCATTTTGTTGGGAACTATTCTCGCCATTAGTGGTGTGTGGCTTGTTGTACTAGGGTTTTAGAAAAAAAAGAGAAAAAGCAGTTAGGTGGCAATTTGTCACCCTCCTGCAAAGTAGGAATGATTCCCTACTAATGATTGTGAGTTCCAGTAGTCTACTTTTCACGTGAATGGAGTTTACCATCGAGCATGAATAAAGCGCCCTTGTTATCTCCGATTTGTTTCAGCAAATCTGCGATTCGTGAAGTTTGTTCTTCTTCTTCCACCTGTTCATCATAGAACCAGTTGAGCATTGGAATGG
This sequence comes from Candidatus Hermodarchaeota archaeon, assembly GCA_016840185.1. The sequence goes on from JAEOSV010000257.1 coordinate 10,414, forward strand.
CAGATTTATCGCCGAGTTTTTCAGCGAGCTTACCAATTTTGAAGATGCGCTCAGTTACGATTTTTTCATGTTCATATGCGTTTTTCCAGGCAGCTAATGGGGAATCCCATTCGGGTGCGGGGGCTTTAATCTCATTTAAAATTACGCGGCCTCCGCGATCAGTTATGTGAGTCCAGAATCGCATGGCGTGTTGATATTCTTCACCAGCTTGGATTTTCATCCAGTGGGCCATGCCGTTAAGATTCATGGATTCGAAGTAGGCTGCCATGGAAAGGTAGATGTAACCAGAATAAAGTTCAAAGTTGAGTTGATCGTTAATTGCGTCTTGAAGTTCTTTACTAATTTCCATGCGTTATCACTTCCGCAGGTGTAAACTGTTGAAGCGTTGATTTTTCCTCTTTATATTTGTAGTGAACTTCTTAACATAGTTAAGGGATCTTGGTTTCAGGAACTTTTCGGCACTTCAATAATCTTTTAACCAAACGCTATCTTTACACTGTTGAGTACAATGAAGGCTCTAATCGTTGTCGATATGCTCAATGACTTTGTAACCGGATCCTTGAAATGCGAACGCGCTCAACGAATCGTTCCAAACATCCGAAAACTCATTGATGCGTTCCACAAACAAAAACTACCTGTAATATTTGCAAACGACAGTCATCTTGATACAGACTTTGAAATGGAGAAATGGGGTGCCCACGCCATTGAAGGTACCGAAGGTGCAGAGGTCATTCCTGAATTAGCTCCCACAGACGATGACATCATCGTAGGAAAGCACGTGTACAGTAGCTTTTTCGAAACACCGCTCGATTCCATCCTACGGAGTCGTAAAGTAAAAGCCGTCATTCTCACTGGATTACATACTCACCTTTGTGTTCGTCATACTGCGGCTGATGCCTTTTTCCGAGGATACAAAATTCTTATTCCCGAAAATGGAGTTGATTCTTTCACCGTCGAGGACCATGAATCAGGCCTTGCATATCTAAAGGAATACTATGGTGCAACCATCACCGATGCTGCAAAAATCATTAAAGACATAGAGAAGTAAGCCCCTGAATTATTTGTGAAAGCCTATTTTGAAACTTCTTCAAGTTGTGGGCTCAGCTTGACAGGAAAGATTGGTGCCTCACTCAACAGCCGATACGATTTGGGTACTCGCGCGATTTGTTCTTTGCAATAGACTCGACTCTCGTCAAGCGATGGAAAAGTGTATGTAAGAACTCCCTTCTGGATAATTGGAATAAGTAGAGGTTCAGAATCTGGGACGTCTTCTTCCCACCGAGAAATCGTATCACGGTGAAACATTTTGTTTTCATCGAGTTGACGGTGCACCTGTTTTCGATACGGTAACAAAACCTTCTCTGCACTGAGTTTGGTTTTAGGAATTGGGTGGCCGTCTTTGCCAATTCGTTCAACGAGTTTGAATACACCTGGAAGAGCGGATGGTCCTCCCTCTCGTGTAATGGAGTTATAGTTTGCTCCTGTAGCTAACCTTGTACCCACGCCGAATCCGTCTATTGGTGCTTCGGAACGAACTAGTTCTTCAATGCGATATTCGTCGAGATCACTACTGACGAAGATTTTCGTTTTATTGAAGCCTGATTCATCAAGTAGTTTTCGAGCTTCAATACTAAGGCTAGCTAAGTCCCCACTATCTAAACGAATACCCATGAGACGATAGCCTTGTTCGTGCAACTCTTTACCCACAGTAATCGCATTTCGAACACCTTCTAACGTGTCATAGGTATCAACGAGCAGTATGGTGTTGTGGGGAAAGGACGCCGAATATTCACGAAAGGCTTGAAGCTCGTTTGGTCGGTTTTGAATAAAGGCGTGAGGCATGGTGCCAATATATGGGATATCCCACATCTTTCCTGCTAAAACCAGAGAGGTTCCTGTTGCACCAGCAATATAAGCAGCTCGGGCAGCAAGTAAGGCGGCATCTCTTCCATGGGCTCGTCGAGCACCAAAATCGACGATAGTTCGTTCTCCTGCGGCATCCACCATTCGTGCTGTTTTCGTTGCTACCAATGACTGAAAGTTCATCATATTCAGTAGATACGTTTCCAGCAACTGCACCTCAATGGTTGGGCCTGTCACGTTGATAATTGGCTCATTGGGGAAAACCACGGAGCCTTCGGGTACTGCATAAATATCGCCACTGAATTTGAAGTTCATGAGAAAATCTAAGAATCCATTTCGAAAGTCGGGTCCCGAGGTGGCTTCGAGCCACCCTAAATCCTTCTCTTCAAAGCACAGTTTTGTGATAAAGGCAATTACTTGTTCTAACCCGGTTGCAACTAGATAGCTTCCGAAAGGTACGGATCGAACGAAATACTCCTGAGTGACCACCGCGTCGTTTCCATGGTCAAAATCTGCCTTTGTACTTGTCAGCTCATAATAATCCAAGAAGAGGGCTAGTTCGTTCGGTGAAATGAGTCCCAGTTTTAGTGGTGGCAAACCAATGACCTCCAAATTCCTTCTAAAAGCAGGATTGGACTACTTAAAGGCTTTAGGCTTACCCCGTCGGGGCGACGTTATCGACGTCAACTCCTCGAAAAGCAAGCAACTCAATCTGAATAACTTCTGGACCGTTTGATTTCAGGTAAGAATATGCAAAGGCTTATTTCCAGACATACTCCCTATGGGTGACTAGGAGGAATTCGCTGTGTCTTCACGATTGCAAATTGGGCAGTCCGCCCCGCCAATCAAACTCTATGATGCCGACCTCAAAAGACGTACCCTCAAAGAATTCAAAGGGCAAACAGTTGTACTCGCCTTCTTTCCCGGTGCCTTCACTGCAGTCTGCACCAAAGAACTGTGCCATTTCCGGGATGCCCTCGCCAACTTTGAATCCGTCAATGCACAAGTCCTTGCCATCAGCGTAAATGATCCATTTACCAACAAGGCTTTTGCTGAGCAAAATCGATTAACCTTTCCCATTCTAAGTGACTATAACCGTGTCACCATCCGTGCCTATGACGTAGTGCAAGACGGCTTAGGTAAACTCAAAGATTACACCGCAGCTAAACGAGCCGTATTTGTCGTTAGCCCTGAAGGATTTATCCGATGGAAATGGGTCACAGACAATCCCGCCATTGAACCGCCCTACGGCGAAATACAACATGCCGTGGATGATATCGGACGGACCCAAACAACAGACTAAGAACTTTCTTCGGCTTTCTAAGATTTCTTATTGCCTTGTAAGGCAATGGTGATGTTGTCTACCGGAATCGTTTTTCCGGATTGGTTAATGGCGATTTCGACAATTCGTTGAAGACCTGAACAACAAGGTACTTCCATCTTCAACATTGTGACACTCTTGATAGTGTTAGTCCGGAAAATTTCAGTCAGTTTGTCCAC
>JAEOSV010000258.1 GCA_016840185.1 Candidatus Hermodarchaeota archaeon
GCAATAGCAAGCCAGTACTCCAAAGGTAAGGTTCTTCCTCATATAGTCTTGCTTTCTAATCTCTCTTAACGATAATCAAGTTCTTTCAGCTGTATCTATTTAAAAGGTTTTTATTACAACAAACTACTAATTGAATAGCCTAAAATCGAGATAAAAAAAACCAATTTCGCGGTACTTGACACCTTATTCAGACCATTTTACATGCCTTTTACCGGCGCTTCAAGGCGTTTCCGTCTTTTTTTCCCATTTGTATAGATTTCTGTGCAGGTAAATGTATTTAAGCCGTTCATTCTCCGAATAACTCACGGTGTGGCGACAGATCGGAATGGACAACAAAGCGTAATGGGATTTCGAACCGGTAGTAATGACGGCTTGCACACGACTGCTTTCCGCTGCCGCCATCCACTCCGGGGCCACCATAATGAAACGTCAAACATTATTCTGCATCGTTTTCCTTTGCCTGTTTTGCTTTTCTCCCCTCTGGGGATTGATTCCAATAGGGGATTCCTTAGACGAAGATTCGTCTGAATTCCATACTAGTATTGTTCAACCTACAGAAGAATTCAAATCCCCAGCGATGCCTCCTTTACCTGAAGGCCCTACGTATTCTGACGGTCAGTATCATTACGAAGGTTTGGGCTCAAATCTACCTACAACTGAATATGCTCAGGGCTCCAATCTTTCCCTTCACATCTCAGATTTGAATTATTCAGATTCTGAGTATGGACAGATTCGCCTTCCCAAGAATGATTGGACGGGGTACCGTCTTGAAGCTGACGTTTACAATCTTTTTGATCAAAACTATTTCATCAATGGAAGCCGTGGAAATGGAAACTTCGAATCCGGAACAACTTTGCCCACAGGTTGGAATTATATAAATCACAGTCTTGGAAACAACGCTTCATGGCCATCTTATCCTCGTTATGGAAACTTTTGGGGTTCAAGCTACGGATTTTCAGGAAAGGGTGCAAGAGCATGGATAGATTGGTCTGACAGTTGGAGTTGGCAAGTTGATTCTTATGTCGGTTGGCAGAACCTTGTGAGTATTCAGCGAGACAACCCGGCATATGCACGACTCACTTTTCGTGTTCGAGTTGATGATATTTACGACAATGGGCAAGCTAGAGGACGATTGGTTATTTTTGTGGATATTGCTGGAATAGAATACCGGAGAGTCCTTGATGAAACTTGTCCCAATGATGACCAATGGTATAATGTAACAATATCCGTTCCGTATGATGATTTACTAACTTGGAACGTTCCTGGATCTGTGAATGTATCACTGGGACTTTCATTTACAGGAGCGATGGACGCTTGGAGTTCTGAGGCTTGGGGCCTTGATTTCGATGATGTCACTCTTGAAGTTAGAGGATTGGCGAACCCGAGTGATGCCACATGGGTTAACCTTGTGATGAACTCAACTAGCGCTCAAAACACAGGCTATGGATATGGATCCTATTCAGTTGCCGGGACTTGGCCTAATCCAACTAACATTCACCGAAATATATTTGCTAATTGGACTGCTACTGCCACAAACGCCCGGTTAGTTCAGTTTGATTTCGACCTGACATTGTATATAACTAGAGCAAATACTACTGAGCAACAGATAGGATTAGATGGTTCTAAGTTCGTAGTAAAAAATAATTCATTGGTTTACTGGACCACATGGGTATATACCTATCAACCTTACTTCTTTGAACAATACAATCTCTCTCTAATTCGACCAACAACTGAAACTTGGTCCTTGAACAAAGTTTGGGATGCCCTGTTCCAAGATCGCACAAGTGCGGTCATCGTATCCTCCACTCACTTCAATCTAACGAGTTCAGCAATTGATGAGGTGTTTGGATGGTGGAACTTTACGTTTTCTTCAACGAACCGAGTTGCAGGGATTACTACGAACTTTGATAGTTTCCGCATTAGCCCAGGTAGCCCAAATAGTATGAGCATCACGGCAACTTTGGACACAGTTACCACTGGTCAAGCCAATCTAACACTCTATGACTCTAACGGTATAGCTGTTGAGAACCAAACTCGAACAGCCTCTAGTACGTCCGTGAGTTTTACTAATATCCAATTTAATGATGGGACCACATTTCCTGCAGGGGAATATACGCTTTGTATTAGTTATGATAATGGTATCACATCAACCCAATCAGCTGCTGGTTTCCGTTCAAAAACTATCATTGTTACTCATGCAACTGAACTCAATCCTGACGAGTCCTTGATAACGGTCCTTTATGCAGATTCTGGATCGTATTATCCACGTGTCCTCTTCAATGATACTGACGCAAATGTATTAATCGAAGGGGCAACCGTCAGTGGCACAGTCTCTGGAAATCCTATCACCTTTACTCAATACGGTGGATTCTATCAAGCAGAAATTGCCAAAGACCTACTGAACCCAGGAGACCATCCCCTCAATATTGATGCAGACAAACAATACTATCTATCGGATTCTACGACTATTACGATTCAAGTCCGAGGAGAAACAACCCTATCCTCACCCTCCTCACCAGGTTTCACTTTACCCTATGGGGAATCGATTACCATCAATGTCAGCTATTGGGACGCCTACAATAACACGGGCGTTACTGACGCAACTATCACCACTGATTGGCCAACCGGACCAACTGGTTCCTCAAATGGCACTGCAGGATGGTATGAAATTGTAATTGATACAGGTGATCAACCTACCCCTAGCACCTATACGCTCACCATTAACGCTTCAAAGGCCAATTATCAGTCTCGTCTTCTCGTCCTTACGGTGATAGTTCGTGAAATTGCTACCTCAATTACCTATTCAACACCTGGTTCAGTACCATATGGTGAGAACATTACTATTCCTTTCAACTATACTGTTAATGATCCCGAAAGCCAATACAATGGGAATGGATTGGGTTCGGTTCAGAAAAGCGATCTAACACTTATTCTAGATGGGTCAGCTCTTGTGCCCAGTGACTTTGACTTTAGCACTGGTGCCCAAGCAGGTATGTATTCAATCACGATACTGTTTTTGAGTGGCAAAATCAGCCTCATAAAGAGCTACAGTCTCCAACTGACAATATCTTCCCCTTCAACCGATTATGCAGATGCTTCCACATCCATTGGGTTCGGTGTACGACGCCTACGGTCCTCTCTCACCTATGATGCTCCCGTAGCTGCGCCATGGGGGAATGACATGGTCATCATCTTCTATTATGCTGTAGATGACCCCATTAGTAGTAGCCACACCAATCCCATCACCACTTTAGGTTTATCAGAGGTTAGTTGTGAGTTGAATGGGTCAGTTGTAGGCAGTTTTGGCTGGACCCATCTTGGCAGTGGTCAATATCAGCTCACAATATATGCCACCGATATTACACAAGTCATTAGATTCCGACTTTACATCACCGTGGATGATGTAACTGACGTTTATGATGGAGCGACCCGAACTTTGCATTTTAACATTCGGGCACATCAAACGCAGGCAATCGTTGATCCACCGGCTCAAACCGCACTCGGTCAAAATACCTCCATTTCAGTGCAGTGGGTCGATCTTGATGCAGGTGGTAATGTTCTTGGAAATCTAACCAATGTGGTTGTTTCCAATTGCCCAGTTGGGGGCGATCAAACCTTTGGAACTCTTAGCTTCATTCTCGACACAGAAAGTTGGCCAGTTGGTTTGCATGTTCTGACTTTGACGGTAAATCCGGAGCTCTCACCGAATTGGTATATTGGGGATAGTGCCACGGTGAATGTCGTGATCCGGATTCATTATACGGGAGTGACTGTACAACCACCGAATCCCACACCATGGGGTTTCAGTACTCAAATCACGGTCATTTGGACAGACCTTGATACCGGTGGAAATGTTCCTGGTGGAGAGCTCTTTCAAGTTGTTGTTTCTGATTGCCCCGTTGGAGGGGATCAAACCTTCACCAGCCTCAGCTTCACCCTGGACACCACCGGCTGGGCCATCAGCACCGGCTACACCCTCAACGTCACCGTCTACGCCACCACCGGGCCCCGGTCCTACAGTGATGCCTGGGGCAGCGTCTCCGTCGTCATCCGCATCCACCGCGTCGAAGTCGTCATCCCCACACCCGCACCCACCGCTTGGGGTTTTGATACCCTTATGAGCGTTACGTGGCGAGACTTAGATACGGGAACTTTGATTTCAGGCACCAATTTAGACAATGTTACA
>JAEOSV010000259.1 GCA_016840185.1 Candidatus Hermodarchaeota archaeon
CGGGTTCTATTTTTGAATGGATAGCTGTTTTCTCCTTCCAAGCCTGGGCGATTCTCATCATGGTTGTAATTCTTTGGCGATACAAATCCGCATCCAAGAAACCTGAAAAGACATAATCACCACCATTACGTCATTTCAAGAGCATATATTCATGAAAATATGATAAAACCACGTTCAGTACGAATCGCCACACAGATTTTTACCTAAGAAAAGCAATGATAAACCTAAGCCAAAGTGTTGGGGCAGACGTCTTGAGCAACCCTGATAAGATTCTTACATTGGCTAAGATTCTACAGACTCACCCTGACGAACAGGAACGGGCACGTGCCGTCACCGAACTCGGTGCCATTCGTACCGGAACAGCCTACGAAGCCTTGGGCATTGCCATGCACGACAACTCAGCCCTTGTCCGCAAAGCCGTTGTGAAAGCCTTTGAAGAAGTCGGTGCCGATTGGGTGCTAGCTCCGGTCCTTATTCGCCTTCGGAGCAACGATGCCGATGCCCGAATGGTTGCCTGCCGCGAACTGGGACGTCATGATGACACCGAAGCTGTCCTCCCCCTGATCGATCGGCTTAGCGATTCCAACCTCCAAGTCCGCATCGCTGCAGCGCATTCACTTGGTCAACTTTGTGACCCAAGAGCAATCCCGCACCTTCAGGATTTACGACGCCGCGATTGGAATCCCTCACTCCGACATACAATCGATCGTGCCTTGTTCCAACTACGCCAATCAAAATAAGCTAGCTCTTTTTTGTTAGAAGTAAAACCGATGCGTTTATCAAGATTAAGTAGCCTTACAAAACAATCAATTCTGTCAATTACTTAAGGTTGTATATTGTTTTGAATGACACAGAAACCCCCTCAACATTGGTTCGCGTCGGTGGATGGCTCCAAATTCCATTCGCCCTCTTTTCAATTCTCTTTAGTGTCTGGATGTTATGGATACTTTGGCCAATACTCGTTGACCCCCTCTTCTGGCTGGCATGGGGATGGTGGACGCTTCTCAGTATGATTTTCCTCATGTTCACAGGAGTCTTAGGGATAGCTCTCGCGATTATCTGGCTTCGATGGCGACACGACATCACCGGAAACAGGCAACGACTTATCACAACAGGAATTGTCGGTATGATTCTAGCGGGAACGGTACCGGGACTACTTGTCCTTATCGGGGCAGCAATCTACCCCACTAATAAATAGGAGTTAGAGATTTCTCTTAGCGGTTTTTCTCTCTTCTCTATACAGAGACCACTAATTCCAAATTACTTATGAAGGGTTACCGCAAATTCGCTCATAGAGCGGGGTTGATCTAAGACGAAATTTCAAATCAGATTTCGTAAAGATAAAGAATAGGGTCTTCAGTGGTTTTAACTGGCGTCCATCCATCAAACTGAAAAGCATGTGAAACCACACGAGTTCCCGGATTGAGCTCAGTTGTAAACTTTTCTTTTATCCGATTGTTAACTCCTGGCATCTGAAATATTGTCAAGACCGTGGCCTCGGAAAAATTTTGATGAAAAAAATTCCCCCAGATCACCTTCACTTTCTTTTTCAAGCCTCGAAATCGAATCACTAATCGCGACCAAAGAACTCGTCCTGGATCGGCTTCAATACCAATTGAGCGAGCACCGAACTCTTTCGCAGCCATTACGATGATGCGTCCATCACCGGAACCCAAATCTAATACTGTATCCTTTGAATTCACTTGAGCGAGTTCTAACATCTTTCGCACTGTTCTTCTGGGTGTTGGCACCCAAGGTGCTCCAATAATTGAAGGCCAGACAGCCCATACCGCAACACCGATGGCAACGACACATATGATTGGAAAAATGATCGGAATAACAAAAAAATAACCCTGCAACATACCAACCAGCAAATTAGTGATTATTTGTCACTGAAATATTTACTCACTCTAACAATTTACCTAAAAGCATATTCACCTTACTCTCTCTGCTCTCCTCGGTGAAACAAACTGAGGAGAACAACCAAGAGTAATCCGTGATTTCATGTCGAAAACCCCACCTAATAGTTCGTTGTACGACTGACGCCTTTTACTCACAAACCCAAGATTTGTTGAACTTTTTTCTTCTCATAATGAACTAGAGTTTCCTTTCTTTTTTTTAACCAGAAAGAAACATGTAATTAAAATTTGAATTCTCATAGAGTTAAACAAGAAGTCAGAATTTCTTGGTTAGGTAGTACTCCTTAACATTATTCGGATACGCGTCTGAAAAACCAAGAATTTCATACCCCTGACTCCTCAAGAACTCCAGATTCTGGAATGAGAAGCATGCAACCTGTCCAGATAAACATCTCATCCCTTTAGCTAGAGTTTCAGCATGCATCAATAGATCCATTCCGTATCCCATTCCACGATGGTTCTCATCAACCCAGAATTTCGCTATGTTCAATATCCCAAGTATTGTATAACCACTTATTCCTCCAATCACTTCTCCCTCATTCCGCTTTATCACAAAACAGTAGTCGGATTGGGGGTGTTCCTTCAGAAAACTTTGTGCATGCTTGTCAAAGTTCCGACCAAGCCCTGAACGAACGGTTTTGATCTCTTCTTCTGAAGGGTTTGATGTGATTGTAAACCGGTTTGGGTCTACCTTTGGTGTTGCCCTGTCATCCAAAGAGGCGAGGCGGGTCATCAAGACATATTCCTTGATCCCACTATGATAGCCATCATAGGTCACGATGAGGTCGTAACCAACTGCCTGATAGAATTGTGGTGCTTGCCAAGAGAATGTGTACACATGGGATGAGATGCACCCAATCTCCTTTGCCAATTTCTGCGCTTCTATAACGAGGTCTTTTCCATATCCTAACCCTCGATACTTTTCATCGACCCATAGCACCTCGAGATATTGGCTCCAGTAGAGCGTACTTGTGATGATGCCACCAACGACTTTTCCCTCGTGATCTTTCAAGACCAAATTATGCCAGGGTTGTGGGCTGTTGAACTCCCAATTGGTCTTTTCCATGTTGTAGGACTCCAGACCTTGCTGGAACTTCTTCACTTCTTCATCAGTCGGGTCGCTAATGACTGCATAACGATGTGATCCACTCATTTGAAGACCTGCTCACTTAACATGGAAGTCAACTCTGTATCATTAATATCTTTTAAACCACGCTAATTTGAAAAATCCCTTAGGATAACAAGTATTCTGTTCTAAAATAGAATATCATCATTTGATGATTAACTGCTAATGATTGATAATCAATGGACATCCGATATGCTTTTACTCACAAACCCAAGCCTTACTAAACTTTTTCTTGGTTTTACTTCATAGTTTCCCCGAATATCCTTAACTGCTAAACCTATCGAAGAAGCTCCGAGGTCCATGGTTTTATCCCTTAAAGCCATTTCTTATCTACTTTATTCACTAATCAACAAGTTACCAATGGAGTATCGTTTAACTTGTTTACGAAATAGCGTATGTGTCTTCCCCTGGGAACCACGTCCCGAACAGGGTATAATGACAGAGTTCCAATTTGTGATTTGGATTTCTAATAGAGGTGTCTATTTTCGAAGTGCTATGACAAAGTAAAGGAAACCAAAGAGATAGACAATAGCGACTCCCATTGACCAGGCCTGAATCCAGATTGAGGGAGGTAATCCGTAGTTCATAAACTGAATTATGAGATTAACAAATCCCCAAATCATGAAAAGGATTCCAGTTATCATTGCGATGAGTCCAATGTCGTCACGTGTTAGCCAGATAGTATAGCCAAGTACTACGTAAATGATGAGATAGAAAATCCAGAAGAGCCAACTGAGGTAGAGGTTAGCTGTTGCAAAGTCTAAAACTGTGAGAAGTAGTGGAAACAGAATATCGAGTAGAATTAATGCGACGAGAATCTGTAGTACCAATAGGAGTATCGCTGCGATTAGCGGTAGAAAATTACCAGTTTCTCTGTAGAGACCGAATATTGCCAATACAAGGAAAACTAGTGCGAGAACTGCAACCCAATCCAGAATGAGAACAGGGGGAAGCGCATAGATCAGCAGATAGACGTTGTAGAAAAACAAAATGCTAAGAATTAAACACCCGATTGCACCTAGTGCAAATAAGACATTGTTTAGAGTATCTTTACCCATGGTGTGTTCACCAAACAAATACTGGTTAGTGTGTAAGGGAAACCCCTTGAGCTAAACTACTATAAAATATTTAATTCGAAGTATATGTATGGGTACCCGTTGATATTTTCTAAACAGAATACTAGGTGTAAATATATCAAAATGAAACGAAGTGACTAATCCTTTGAAATTTGAAAGAACACGAATGGGTTTAATCCATATGAAACACTCAACTTACGACCGAGATGTTGTTCTAAAATTAGACCGAAAATGATCACATATCGTACTGGTCATCGCCTTAATAACGAGGTGCGTTGATAACAGGAATAAAGACGCCTAATATGCCTAATTCCTTTTGTACGACCGACGCCTTTTTACTCACAAACCCAAGCCTTACTGAACTTTTTTCCCAGAAAAAGCTGTAACGAATCATTATCAGAAGACAGTATCGACACACGAGCCCTGTTCTTCGGTGTTATTCGCCTCGTTGTCTGAGAAACCAAACAACGACAACAATGACAATTCCCACAACAACGATTGCTACGATAACTAATAACCACTCGACAGGAAATGGAATTATGGGGGTAAGGACGGGTTCTTGTCGGGCGAAGTAGATATCATGGTCAACACCATTGCGACCATCGGTCCAGACGATGCACATGTCACCATTTGGTGCCGGACGCATGCAGAAATAGTCACCCGGTCGGTCGAAGTATAATGGGAAGCCTACTTCAGTAATCCGTTATGTGGCGAAGGGGCACTCGCCACGAACACCAAAAACACGACTTACAAAACCAAGCCTTTCTGAAATTCTTTCTTCTGAAGAAAAAGTTGTTGCCTAAAAAAATGTGCAGATTACACTGATTTTTTTGAAGGCAAAAATCCATAAACCCCGAATCATCTACAGCTTGCATGCAATTCTATCCTCAAAATGCGGCTGTTCCAAGAGAACTGCGAACGGAGGAATTACATATACGTCCTCTTAGAGTGAGTGATGCAGAGATTGACTATGCAGCAGTGATGGATAGTAAATCCATGCTACGGATAATGAGTCAGAGTACATGGCCATCAGATGATTTCACCTTAGAGATGAATA
>JAEOSV010000260.1 GCA_016840185.1 Candidatus Hermodarchaeota archaeon
CGTACTCCTATTAAAAAGGCAAGAACGATACTGCATATCGCAACAATTATCGAGATGCTTTGCAACAATTGTGGATCTACTTGCAAAACTTATCACCAATAGAGTAATTAATTCGTTAGGACCTGTGGGGTTAAAGACCTTAAAGCCTCCAATGCTTGAAAGCACATACATCCGTATAATGTAGCTTCTTAATTATTGAACGGTATTTGCTAATAGCTTTTAAACTGTTTTTCAAGGATAAGAAACACATAACAACTTGCAATTTGTTACTGTTGAGAAAATTTGATTTAAACGCCAATACAAATTAATCAATTCTTAACGAAGTAATTCCCTAGCTTGTGTGGTGCAGGAAAGGATATCAGAGTGCCATTCAAAAATGTAATGCAACCAGTGGTCAAGGTAGGGCGTGACCACTTTTTTACTGAACAGATACTAATACACTCAAACAACCCGTGCCTTCCGCAGAACTGTCACAGCCACGGACAGTAGTTAGGTGAGTGGTGTGGAAACTAGAGTGGATTATCGATTTCCCCTTCCATGTTTTTCAACACGACTAGTTTAGTGTTTTAGCACTTTAGTACTAGATTTTTAACACATATGTTGTAGAGTAAGTGGCGAACTTAACTGATCTAAAGTCACAAAGACGAATAACGAGAATTAACTCCTATATCGAAGTTGGATAATAGCATAATGAAGGTTGTTTGAACTACCAACTAAGAAATTAAGTTGGATGGGGTTACTTGACTTTTGCCCTCGCAGATTCGATACGCTGGTTAAGACCAGTCGCTAATTTTTCAACCGATTCATCTGGGATTTTGGTAAATAGAACCGAGGGCTTGGGCAAGTCTGTTCCAGAAATTAGTGGTTCTAAGCAGTTTTCAGCTTGTGTATCACTTACACTCCCTGTCTGACCAAGTTGCCGCCAGATTTTGTTAGCAATTGTGGGGATGACGGGTTCAATGAGTATGGCAATGGCCTTCAATAGCTGTAAGCACTGATACAAGTCATTTGCGCTGCGATCCGGCTCATCTTTGATAGTTTTCCATGGCTCCGCTTGCTGGAAAAGAGTGTTTCCATGCGATGCCAGATGCATCGCTGAGTCCACCGCTTCTTTGAATTTGAACTCGTGAATCGCTTTTTGGATTTCGTCAACCGTTTTACTAATCCTCTTCTTCAGAGTCGGTGAAAGTGTTCCCTTCGGAATTAGCTTGAAATTTTTATGCACAAAGAGTAAAACGCGATATGCGTAATTGCCTAGAATACCGACGAGTTCATTGTTAACTTTCAATTGAAAATCTTTCCAAACGAAATCCAAGTCTCTTGTGTGTCCAGTATATGAGAGAATGTAGTAGCGAACCGCGTCGAGGTCTATTCCCTGTTTGATAAAATCCTCTTCAATATCAATTACAAACCCACGGCTCTTGGAAAGACCATGCCCTTCAACCTTAACCATACCACTTGCGACGATGGCATAGGGTGTGTTATAATCGACACCTTTGAGAATGGCGGGCCAAAAAACTGCATGGTGGTATACAATGTCGGCACCAATGAAATTGATTATTTTTCCATCACGAATCCAGTAGTCTTCCCAATCAGCACCAGATTGCCGGGCCCATTCTTCCGTAAAAGAGATGTACCCTGCATAATTTTCTGCCCACACATAAAGGACTAATTTCTCATCACCTGGATAAGGAATCCCCCATTTCAAATCCCGAGAAATGCCCCAATCCTTTAGACCTTGGCGAATCCAACCAAGTGCATAGTTACGAGCTAACGGGGTACCTTTCAGCTGTTCGTTGAACTCGATTAGGAAATCGGTGAACATGGGAAGTTTAAGGAAGTGGTGTCGGGTTTTGCGTTTTATGGCTGGAGATCCACAGGTGACACAGCGTGAGTCTATCAGCTGTTCAGCATCTAAATACCGTTGACAACCCTGGTCACACTCATCGCCACGGGCTAGCGCTCCACAATATGGGCAGGTCCCAACAAGAAAACGGTCAGCGAGGAAGGTTTGGCAGGTATTGCAATAAGGTAGTGCAACCTCACGAGGTTCAACGTATCCGTTTTCTTCTAGTGTTCGAATTATTGTTTGTGCGCGTTTATAATGATAAGGCGCTTCAGTTGTCCCGTATAAATCGACACCGATGCTCATCTTTTCAAATATGGATTTGTAGTGTGCGTGATATTTCTTAACTAGCTCTTGGGGGGTTATCCCCGTTTCTTCTGCCGCAAGCTCGATAGGTGCGCCATGAGTATCGGATCCACACACAAATCGGACATCATGACCAAAGCGTTTCAGATATCTTACGTAGGCATCACCGGGAATGTAGGTGCGAAGGTGACCAATGTGGGCAGTGCCATTTGAATAGGGTAGACCACATGTTACTAGGATTTTATCGGTCTTGGTCAAGGTCATGTAGAATCCCTCCACAGGATATTGGGGTGATTGTTCAAGGATATACGCATACCATTGAGATGGATGTCAATGCATTTCGTATGTTTTGAAGTTTTTCATCTTGTTTGAAACAATAGCTGCATATGCTCAAAACAACCAAAACGGTTCGGTTAGAATCGCTTATAAGGAACTTTAACAGGAACTGAATGGTTGACCAACTATTATCAGGAGTTTGCCTACCATGACCCTTCGTGCAATCATATTGATTGATGTTGATCCCCCCCTAACTGATACTGTCTTTGATCAGCTGAAAGATTTGTCCGTTATTAAAGAGATTTCATCCGTTTATGGAATCCATGATATCTTTTGCCTCATCGAAGTAGCTGACGAAGAAAAATTAAATGACTTCATCTTCAAAAAACTTCGTCCTACTGAAGGAGTCAAGGAAACGCTCACACTCATGATATCAAATAGCATCCGAAAAGACTGACCTTCCAAAATAAGCCTCTGTTTTTTCCTCGGCTTAATGCAAAAAATGCCCAGTCTTTCAGAAAAACCACCTCGATTTTTTCTTCTTAGTTGAGGAGTTTAAATAATCTCTACAGCTGCCTCCTTTCGAAGGAAGCGAAGGGAAATAGATGTAATGTTGTGTCCGCATCGTTCCTCGCCCTCCCCTCGCTCCCCCTCCCCAACTTCCCCCCTTTTCAATGGTACCTTCGCTTCCTTCTTCATTTTCTTCGACCCCTATTTCGTTAACCGTAGCAAATTAGAGGTTTTTAGACGCAAGACTCTTACCTATGCTAATGTACTGTGATTTCCTTAGGTGAGGACGATATCCAACCATTCTAATTCCTCAGAGTCTGTAGAAACGAATGAGCCAGGGAAGGCTGGTTTCGTAGTGAAGGTGGTCATTGTTGGTGACTGGGGAGTAGGGAAAACTAGCCTAATACGCAGATTTGCTGAGAATAAATTCAATCACGACTACAAACCCAGCATCGGCGTCAACATTGTCACTAAGATAATTGATGTAAAAGGCCGAAAACTAAAGCTCCAATTGTTTGATACAGGCGGTCAAGAGCGTTTTCGACCCTTACGTCAGAGATATTATACTGGAGCTAATGCAGTCGTTTTTGTTTTTGATATTACTCGGGCCTCTTCGGCTGCTGCAATTGAATCAAAATGGCTTGATGAAGTAAAATCAATTTTAGGTGAGAATTTTTCTCGGGTGGTCATAGCAAATAAAACGGATTTGGAATCAGATCGCAAAGTGTCCGAATATGCAGCCCAACAAGCGACGGATCGAATTCAAGGGAAATATTTTGAAACCAGTGCATTAGACGGTCGAAATGTTACTGAGGCATTCACCGAACTAGCCACACAACTGATGGACACACTCTTTCCAGAGGTGTAATTTCTTGGCATCCCAAGTCAACGAAGTAGGTGAAGAGTACATCCGTTTAGCCTTCCAAGTAGAGTACTTCCTAAAAGCCCAAATTGGCGACGATACGATTGTCGTCGATAGCTATTTTGGTCCACCGGAGTTCAAACCAACAAAACAAACGGTTGACCCTGATTCTCTACTAAATTCAATTCAAAAATTACAAAAATCCGTTAAGAATCACATACGAGAAAATCCCCGGAGAACCTATCTGATTAAACAACTGGATGCTTTCATCCTCCTTGTAAAATTTGGTCTGAGTGAAACGGTTACTTTTGAAGAGCGTGTTAAAACGGGGTTAGATGTCGACCCGGTCGTCATTTCAAACGAACGCATCGAGGAGTTGGGCGAGCAAGCTAATCGGGCTCTACGAAAAGAGGTTATGAAAGGTGATCTAACCTCCATGGCGACACGATGGCGAAAACGGGCAATGACTACCGGCGCTGAAATTGTGCCTTTAGCTCAAGAGATTACCGTTGACGCTCGTCATGCAACTGAACAGCTTCTCTTTAAACTTCCAGAGCATGAAGGTGTTGAGTTCCGAGCTGTTCCCGAAGCTCCATGGAGTGCATATAATTATTATAAAGGGAATTTTCAAGCAATAATCGAAGTTAACATTGAACTGCCCCGGAGTAAGTATGGCATCTGGCACTGGGTAACGCATGAAACCTATCCTGGACACCAAACCCAACTAGTTCAACAAGAATTCGGTTATCACCAGGGAACCCATAACCTCGAATCAACAAT
This sequence comes from Candidatus Hermodarchaeota archaeon, assembly GCA_016840185.1. Next base: position 4,581 of record JAEOSV010000260.1, read on the forward strand.
CGCAATCATCAACTGCCCCGAATGCACCATTGCTGAAGGATTAGCAGAAGCCGGCTCTGATATCTTACATGCTAAACGTCCATTAACACGACCAGAAACGGTCTCATCCTACCTTATGAAGTTACGCCGTGCTGTGGGAATAAACGCTTTAGCCATGCTGCACCAAGACCGGCGCAGTGAATCTGAAGTAATTGAATACATCAAAGATCTTGGAGCTTATGAAGAAGTTTTCGCGAAAGCTCGGCTACCTTTTATGACAGATCCGATGTGGGGGCCCTACGGATACACCTACTTAATAGGCGCATGGCTTGTTCGCGGGTTCTTCAAAGCCGCCCAAGAAGCTCACATCCCCGACGAGTTCATCAAAGCCCTATACTATGAACCCCACACACCCTCCACCCTCAAATCACGAATTTCAGACCTTGAACTAAAACTTCCATCACAAATCATCTAAAACTCTGATGGGAAGACCCAAATAGCATGAAAACCGTCAATTCCTTTGAGGGACAACCATGACTTTGCAAGGCGTCTCACCAGTAGTCAACACCTTCTTTGGGGCGCCAATTGACCCTTCAACAGCCACATTCGTTTTCACTGGAGTGCCCTTTGACAAAACCAGTACCCACCGTTTTGGCTCAAAGCAAGGCCCTGCAGCTATCCGTACCGCCTCGCAGGCGATAGAAAGCTATTGTCTCCAAGAACAAAACAACATAGATGCAGCAATCCTACCGATCGCCGATATCGGAGACATCAGTTTTGACCCAGATTCCGTCCAAAACATGCTCCGTGCGGTCGAATCCGTCGTCGGTCAAATCATTCAACAGGACAAGATTCCGATTATATTAGGTGGCGAACACACTCTTACACTCGCTGCTGTTCGAGCTCTCCCCCGTGACATCGTTCTTCTTCAGTTTGATGCTCATATGGATCTCAGAGACCGATTTAATAAGCAGGAATTTTCTCATGCTTGCGTACAACGACGAATTGTTGA
>JAEOSV010000261.1 GCA_016840185.1 Candidatus Hermodarchaeota archaeon
GATCGATCGACATGCTAACAGAGCTCTTCAACGAATGCTTAGCTGAAATCGTAAGAAGGTTTGTTGACTCAATGAGTTGTAATCATGAGACTTGTATTGATATTGTTGAGCAACTTCTTAGTATGAAGGAAACGTTGAAAGCAAAGTATAAGAACGCAAACAAGACTGCTTGGTGAATAATCTTTGTCTTAAGATAGTCAATCCTATATTTTAGGTGGTTTTACGTGAGAAATTACTGTTTTTGTTTTACCAGTTTTCTTGTCCGGTTTTATGGAGTCAACCATCTCTACACTTAATTCCACAACATCTTGGAGATTTTTTCCAGAAAGTATGTTATTCATTCGTTCTTCAACAGCTTTCTGGATTTGGTTGGAATTTCCCTTTCCTCGTTGACATAAGACTGATTAGGATATGATTGTGTTAAAATTCAAGAAACCATTAGAAAAATGATTCTACTATTATACTATCTTTTTCAATCTAGAATTCTTTCTTATACTTTTAGCTAGATAGCACGCATGCGCTTCTAGAATCTTTTTCCTCGTTTTGGGTAAGCCTGGAAGGGGGTTCTTGGTTCCATGCTGAGCCATTCGGTGGACTCATCTAAGCGTGAGAGGGAACGTAAAATGTCAAAGGTTACCCAGCGAGAAGCTTCTGGGTGGGAACGATATTCCCACAGTCCGTAGGGTCCCTGCAACTCTTGAATAAAACTCATCAAGTCAGTAATTCGTTCATCTCCTTCACTAGCGCCAATTCTCCAGCATAGGTCAAGGATAAAGGCTAGATCGAATTTTGCAAAATAAGTGATGTATCCTGATTGGGGCTCTATGCCAATGGTGCGTGCAACGCTGAAGCCCACGTTTTGTAATTCACGGGTTTCGCGTCCGAGTAGGAGGTCAAGAGCGCGATGGGTTTCTGGTTTTCTTCGGCGAGTTGGGTGAAGAGCTAGACAGATCAAGGATGCTGTGGTGTTGGATCGGCAACCCCATCGAGAGTGGGCTAATCGTCGGTATCCTGCGACATATCTTAAGACTTCTCCTGCTTTGCCTGTAGGCCATGACCCATCTTCTAATCTTTGCTTCAAGAGCCATTCGTAAGCTATCTCAGCTCGTGTGTCTGTTGCGTAGCCACATGCTGCTAGTCCTCGGAGGGGGATGGCTGTTTGGAGGGGCATCATTGAGTAAGACCTTGGAATACGTTCTTTTTTCTCCCATTTACTGGGGAGAGGCCATGCACCGCTCTTCTCCTGTTTTGAGAATAGGTAATCTACACCATGTTGGATCGCTGGGTGTTTCTTGTTGAAACCAAGATAGCCTAATCTGGTCAAGGCTTGGGCTGTGGCTTGGATCTTGCCCCCGGGAGAGGAGCCGCCTAAATCTGCTTCTTTCCAGGATCCATCATTGGCTTGTAATGTAAATAGATGAGACACAACAGGATCGGTTTCGCGAAGCGTCTCTAATTCTTGGATTTCGGACTCAGTGTCCTGGAGGTGTAATAGTTCCCTGAGAACAAGTAAGCGTAGGCAAGGAGATGGATCTGCTAGGAGAAGGGGCGCCCAAGTCATAATTTTCCCTCAAGTACAGCTTTCAAGTATGGTGCTGTTGGTGTATTCCCATTGGAGACAGTCTCAGGTTTTCCGGTGGCAATAACTTTACCACCGTCTGGTCCACCTACCGGTCCTAATTCAATTAGCCAATCGCAGGCTGCCAACAGATGTGGATGATGTTCTATGACAATGACACTGTGTCCCTTATCAACTAGTTTCTGTAGCACCTTAATCAGTCGAGCAACATCCTCCATATGTTGACCAACGGTGGGTTCATCGAGAATGAAGAGGGATTTATCCGGAGTCTTCCGGGACAGTTCCTTCGCGATCTTCAGACGTTGAACTTCACCACCGGAGAGAGTGTATGCGGGTTGATGGAGAACCAGGTAACCCAAACCGACACTCATAGCAGCATTAAGCTTCCTGGTTAATGACTCATGATCTCCAAATAGTTCATAGATCTCTTTCAGAGTGAGACTGTTGAGAACTGGGAGAGCCACACCCTTTAATTGAACTTCCCACGTTTCAGGACGTCGTCCAGTTCCTCGACAAGTTTCACAAGGTGTATGTATGTCTGGTAGAAAACCCATTCTCGTTCGAACCGATCCTCGTCCTTCACATACCGAGCATGGTTTGGCAAGTTCTTTTTCGTCTAAACCTAGCGTTTTTGCGTCGTCGTTTTCTGCGTACAAGGACAAGAGTGGTTTGAAAAGACCAAGAAACTGTCCTGGGCTATTGATTCCTTTTCTAGCTTGATCTAATAAGATTGTATTGGGTGGAGAGCCTTCAATAGACTGGTATTCTCCAGGGTCCATGGGCTCATAAGCAACACTCGTTGTGATTTTCTTGGGCGCGAGGACTCGTCCCACAGTGTCAATGAAAAGAGTGCTTTTCCCCGAGCCTGAGACACCACAAACACCCACCAGACCCCATAAGGGGATTTTTATAGTCTCTCCTTTGAGGTTGTGTCCTCTCGCTCCCTTGATAACAAGCCACTTACGGAAAGGAAAAACAGGTTTTGGTCGTTCCCTATCAAAACTTATCCTTCGCTCATGACGTAGCCATTTAGCAGTCAGCGTATTGCTTTCCAGCACCTGTTTTGGTTTACCCATCACAACAACGTGGCCTCCAGCTGTTCCTGCTCCGGGTCCCATGTCGACAAGCCAGTCAGCAGCTTGAATCACGACAGGATCATGCTCAACTACAATTACAGTGTTTCCTTCATTTCTTAGCTCCAAGAGGGCAGTTACTAGAGCTGATACTTCAGATGGATGCATTCCACGTGAAGGCTCATCCAGCAGGACTGTTAACGACGTTAATCCACTGCCGAGGAGACTCGCTAGTCTTACTCTTTGGGCTTCACCTGCTGAGAGGGTTCCTGAAATTCGATTCAGGTGCAGGTATCCTAATCCCACATGTAGCAGGAAACGGAGTCGTTTCAATATTAAATCGCGACTAATGCTTGCTGGGTAAGTCTCCTCTAAGTGGGTTAGTGAGAGGGTTTCTAGCAAATGGCTAAGTTGGGACAGAGGCATCTCACAAAGCTCATGAACGCTATTTCCAGCAAGTTGGACTGCCAGGTATTCTGGTCGGAATCCTGTTCCTGAACATTGGTCGCAGGGGTCTGCCTTTGTGTAGGTTCCCCAGACATCCCAGTCTCTTATCCATTGAGCATAGAAACCGTGATATTTTTTATGTCTCACTAGTCTCGTGAGCTGCTTTCGGCTCTCGTATTCTACATCTAAGGGTTCGGGGTCCCCGAACAGAAAGGCTTGTTGTGCTTGTGGGGTCATTTGATTCCAAGGGGTTTTAGCGGGATCGAAATTGTGACGTTTTGCGAGTGCTTGGACAGTGTAATAGCCTGCGTTGTATGGCTTGCATAAATACCCCTTCGGGAAGAAGCCCGGTGAGTACATGGCTCCTCCGCAGATGGGTTTATCGGGGTTGATGATTAGTTTTTCAACTACTGGAATCTGAAGGGTTCCAACACCATGGCATTTTGTGCATGCAGCTGAGTATGTTGATGAAGAGAATTGGCGAGGCTTAGCGATGGGAGCGGTGCTTTTGCAGCTTGGACAAGTCCATTCTTCGCCTCGTTTCATTTTGGCTCCACATTCAAGACATGTACGTTCACCGACTGATGCGAGTAAAACAGCCAGGTGTTGTCCAATTTCTGTGGCAGTTCCTACAGTGGAGCGGCGTCGATACAGGCGCGTTCCTGGAGTTATGGAAACGGATACCCCTAGTCCAGTTACTGATTTTACTGGTGCTTCGGGACCTTCGTGGGTTCCTTGTCTTTCGTACATGGAAAGGGTTTCAAGGAATCTCCGTTTAGCCTCAGCCTCAAGTACATTGTGTACTAGGCTTGACTTTCCGGAGCCCGACACTCCTGTTACTACGGTAAGTGCAGCTTTTGTGAAGTTGACTGTTACGTTTTTCAAGTTATTAGCTCGGGCTTCTTGGATAGAAATGTGTTCTGACCGAGCAGATTTCCGCTCAGCACTCCTGGCTCGAGGAAAAACCGATGCTTCTTCTTTCAAGGCTTGACCGGTTTGTGACTCAGCAATTTCCATCAGCTGCCTCACAGATCCTGAGTGAAGGAGTTTTCCACCTTTTGGTCCAGCTCCGGGTCCCAGGTCTATAATCCAATCAGCTGCTCTGATGATGTCTGTATTGTGCTCAACAACTACAATGGTGGCACCAGTTCGTACGAGTCGATCAAGGACTTCTAGTAAACCCGCGAGATCCTTTGGGTGTAATCCGGTTGATGGTTCATCTAGAACCAACAAACGTCCAGATAAGTTACTTCTTCCAAGATATTTTGCTAGTTTCACTCGTTGTGCTTCACCCCCTGAAAGGGTAGGTGATGGCTGGCCTAATCGCAAGTAACCCAGTCCCACGGTCTCTAGAGCGTCAAGTATGTGTCGAGCTGCGTCTCGGTTCTTTTTGGTGAGTCTCTTTTCCTCTGTCAGGATGTTTTTTGCTTGGGAAATGGAAAGTTCGTAGAAATCGGCTATTGATAATTTTTGTTTTCCAAATGGTACGTTTTCGGAGAGGATTTCATTTGAGAAACGTTGACCCTCACACTCTGAGCACTCAATCCAAATCGATGGTAGGTACCGCATTTTGACCTCAACTGCGCCGATTCCTCTGCACTTGGTGCAGGCGCCCTCTGGTCGATTAAACGAGAAGTGGGAAGGTGATCGCCCAGTGACCTTGGAAAATAAATCTCGGATGATGTCTGAGAGTTTTGTGTAGGTTGCTGGATTTGACCTCGGATTTCTTCCAATGGGGCTCTGATTAACTAGCACGGGTCTTATTCTCGGGCTTTCAA
>JAEOSV010000262.1 GCA_016840185.1 Candidatus Hermodarchaeota archaeon
ACCGATGTCTGCGCCGAAGAAGGCCTCATCGTTCCTCCCTTATCAGACGTTGTACAACAGCAGCTCCGCACCTTCCTCCCACCGACCGCCGTCACCGGCAATCCCGTCGATAGCACTTTCACCATCAACATGCGTCTATTTGCTCAGTGTGCTGATGTTCTCCTCGCACTTGACGATATCGACTCGTTACTCATCCATGGGTTCTTCGGGCCTGACCTCATGAACCAATTCCGCCAAAGTCCTGACGTGCCCCAAGACGTTCTGGCTGCGATGCAAAACGAGTTCGGCGACGCAGCCCAACTCCTCATCGACACCCTTCAGCAATACAACAAACCCGTCTTAATCTCCTCAACCCAGGATCGCCAGGACTCCGCGATTCGTACACTCCAAGACGCAGGCATACCCGTCTATCCCATGCCCGAACGGGCCGCACGTACACTCGGTGTTATGACTCGTTACGCGCAATGGGGCATCAGGCATTCTAGCTAGACGGCATCAACAGCTGATTCAGGTCATGTTGAGAACGATGCTTAACCTTCAGCTATTTCTCATCTGATTCCGCTGACATCTTTAAGGACCGGTATGTCGACTGCCGTTCTTCCTTGCTCAGATACTGCAGATGATCCACCAACGCGTCCTTCTCCTCCTCTGATAACCCAGGAATCTTGGAGAGTTCACGCCGGACTTCGGCAATCACCGCAGGATCGCCTGCTGGTGCTGGTTGCAGGTCTGGTGGCAACACCGTGGGTGCTGTCCGGTCTTCAGTCATCGCTTTCGACGGTGGTGGTTCTTTTGGCTTCACTTCCTCAAGGGCAGGAGCTTTTTCGTCAGGCGGAGGAACCTCCGTTGGGGTAGGCTCAGGTGGAGCCTCCGGCGTAGGTTGCTCATCCTTCTGTGTCAGAAAGTCCATCCGCCGCTGCCCCATTTGCCGACGTAGATCATCCAGGAACCAAATTCGATCCTTGCGTGGAATCTTCCGCATCTCCTCAGCCAAGACAGCTTTCTCCTCAGGTCCTAAGCCAGGGATCTTATCCAACTCAGTCATGATGTCTTCTTCAGTCGCTGTAACCTCTTCCAATTCTTCGGTTGTCGGAATCATCGCCGAAGTAACGGCGACTCCAATCGGAGCCATTGCTGTATCGACTTTGCCTTCAAGAACCACACCCCGCTCGTGGAAATGCTTCAAATCCTTTCTACTTAGCGAATAGGTTTCATCCTTTTCAACGGTCTTGGCGAGTTTCCGAATCCGTCGAACTTCCCACGGAACAGAGTAAACGCGGGCCCAAAGAATCCATCCTAATAAAACAACTATCAGAATAACAGCTGTGGCTGCACCACCAAATATGAGGGTATTTTGCAAATCGCTGAATTGGATTTGAATGGGTGCAGAGAACTCTGCATCTCTATAGAAATCTGCTGAGGAAACAAATGTGACGATCGTTGAAATCGGTGTATTTCCTTGGATGAATAGGTTGTAGAAACCATTACCGATATCCGTACACTCCATCAGAATCCCTGTAGGAATAATAAAATCAGGCGTGAGACCTACTACGCCAATATTATGATATGTGTCGCGGAGCTCAAGGGTGAGGGTGTAAGATGTTTGGATATACAGGATTCCTCTTTGAGTAGCAAGGAAAGCCTGAGTCTCTTCTGACCATCCTAGCTCTAGCGGAATATCCATTGCATACATCGTCCGTGTGATGGTATCAACTATATGGTTGGGTACGGTGAAAGATAATCCCATCAAATCTGTAACTTCACTAACGGTTATTCGTACTTCGATGACCCAAAGCTGACTAGTAGCATTGTAATAACTAACTGCAGGACGTCCGTACCACTGAAAGTTTACACTTGCAAAATGATCCAATGCAGTTCGTGGGTTACCCAGATAATCTGTGAAGTTGACAAGCATTCGAAGAGTATCGTTGTAGGGGATTTCCCAGAGAGGTGAGGTTGGATCTAGTTGGACGATTACATCCCCCTCAGGTCTTTCGAGAATTGCATACAATTCAAGTAGCTCTATATTCGTTTCACGGGGTTCAACTAGTATTAAGGTTGCGTTTGCTGCTCGTTGATAACCACTAGGTGTACTGATAAACTCAAGAGGATAAGAAATGGAGCTTGCGGTTGCATTTGCAAAAACCGTTCCAACATACCAACCTTGCGTTCCATTATAAGCTAAGAATCCACGAATACCAGCAAAACTGAATTCAACAGAAGTTGGAAGATCAGGGACACCAAAACCTGTTAATTTATTTTCGAGAAATACTGCCACTTGGTAATTATCTCCCCAGGACACCTCTGAGGTGGAAGATTGGTTGACTTCGATGCCGTTAATTAGAATGATACTAAATGCAGCGGGTGTGTATAATAGATTGATTCGGAAGGAAACGGTTCGGGTTACAGCATTCGGAAAACTCGCGGACACTAGGATTTGCACTTCCGTACCAAACTGGCTAATCCAGCCAGTTGGTTGATCTGTATAAAATGTGACATTGAAAATCCCTAATCCGCCCCCAAGATCCACATAGGTAAACGAACCATCGATACCTGTAACGGGGGTGGTCCATTCGACTGTTGCAAACTCGATGGGAATCCCATCAATAGTCGAATAATTGATTGCAACCCAAAATGATGATCCTTCGATTACATCAATTGTAGTTAATGTACCAAAAGTCCCATCATACACATCAAGGTTTGTATCTGTACGTTGGACAGTTAGAGTAAAAACCATGAGGGGTTCCGAGCAATTCCCCTTTTTTGCAGTAAGGGTTAGCGGATAGGTTGCGGCGGGGCGTACACCTGTATCGATTGTGATTGAGTAGTAACCACCCGAATCACTGGTCATCAGAAGCTGAGTAAAGTTTGACCATTGGTAATAGGCACTGGCATCATCAACGGGAAGATTATGAACTGTGTCATTGAGGTAAATCTGAATGTAAACGGAATCGCCCCAGTTCACAATGATTCCAATCCCTGTCGGGTCAATACGCACAATGTCTAATGCTACTTCTTTAATCTGGTAATCAACTCGTTGGTCCTTACTTGCATGATTTGCAGCAGTAGCTTCTAAAGTAAAGAAACCTGTTCCAGTGGAAAAGGCACTAGTGTCAAAAGTTATCTCCCACTGAGTTCCTGTCCAGATTGCAGTCCAAGAACCGGTGAATTCAGGAGCAAACCAGGTCACATCACCAGATGGAACTGGAATATCACCATGATCCTCATCGGTGTAGGATACAATCAAGGTAATATTGTCTCCCCAGTAGATATCAGGAAGTGGTTGAATCGTCATTGAGGTAAAGATATCACGATAGAGTCCACCCACATATTGAGTGGCATTTTCATAATATGGAAAGACATTGGTTGTCCAGCTAGCATTGACTTGGAAGGTAAAAGCAACGCCGCTCGGTAGACCTTTACTGCCTAAAATTGTGATAATATATCGTCCGCCTCTAACAGGATCTGGTGAAACAGTCCAATAGGAATAGTCCCATCCGCCAATCTGATCGCATAATACAAGAATATGGACATTCTCCGATCCATTAGTGATACCTATTGGAGGGTCAGTAGTGGCGTTATACCAGACGTAGAGATACATGTCATCGCCAGAAGGTGTGGTCGCGGTGGTTTCACCGATAAGTTCGGTTTGCTGACCCACAATGTAAACACGGAACGTGTCCGAGGAATCAGCGTAAAAAGGCGCTCCTGCTGTCCAAGATACATCAAGTCGGAAGTCAAAGAATACACCTACTGCTCCAAGGTTACTTGCGTTAATTAAAATGTTGAAATCATAGAAGGGACTAGAGGACGGGAGTATCCAGTAAGGCGTAGTTAGTTCAAGCATACTAGTCGTATTAATTACAATAATACTAACTGAACCCGTGATATTGGTTCCACTCGTCAAATCATCATAGGTTAAATCAAGTGATATATTTGCTACAGACCCAGTACTCCCTGGTCTAGTAAACGTAATCCTTGTAGGTCGCTCGATTGTTTCTAATGACGCTTGAACTGATTTCTCACGATAAGTTGGTGGACTTTCAGGGCGGTCAATTGAAATCGTTAAGGTCCAAGTTCCTAATCCCGGAGTGCCCGCTGTATCGATCTCAATTCGATAGACTCCATTTTCTTCGAAGAAGGCCGTCCAATCACTGGGATTGAGGGTCCATCCATTTCCAATTACATCAATGTGGGTAAGGCTGTCATTAATGCCAGCTAAATCAATGGAACTAAAGTCATCGCGCACTCGATAAGTAATGAATATGGTAACAGTTTCCCCGTAGGGTGTTGTTTCAGCTGAGCTTCGAATTAGTTCCGATTCCACAGTGCGAACTTCGAAGGTAAGGGTCGTAATTTGAGCAGAAGCAAACTCTGTTTGTGCTGGAGAGATTATATCAACTTGGATACTATATGAGCGAATCCCAGATAATGCACTTTCTTGAATTGTAATGCGCCAAACTGATCCAGTCCACTGATAAGAGTATGCACCACCCAAGGCAAAGTCTAATCCGATGACGGTAATCGTGGCGGGGGACCCAATGAGTTCTCCGTTATGATAGGTGCTTTGACCATCCAGCACCCGATAAATCACATCAATTAAGACTGGGTCACCAAAAGGCACACTAGGAACCTGAGTATAGGTCAAAGTTGTGAAGAGTTCTCGGACCGTCAGCGGTACGTTGTTTAATTGGCCGTTATCGTATTGACTAGGGCTAGTAATCGTGATATTAAATTGATATGATCCAACAGTGGTGAGAACCGTGTCGTTGACAAAAGTGATGGTATACGTTCCATCACCATTATTTACGAAGGTAAAATCGGCAGGATTAGTTAATCCGGAAATGAGGATATTGGTACCAGTCGTTATGGGTGAGTTATGCTGAGTTGTTCCGGGGTCGGAAACAAAGTAACTGACAATTAGGATTCCATGTTCGCCCCAGGGCACATCTGGAGGACTATCGTAAGTGAACCTTGTGGCTAAAGCCCGAACGGTTATTCCTGTATTCACGGTGCCATTTTCATAACTTGTTGAGGTGTAGATGTTCACAATCACGCTCGAATAGGTTCCGATTGCCCAACCAGGGTCAAAGCTAATATCCCATCTGCCATCGTCAGCGGTTCCATTCCAACTATTATCCCAATTTCCGCTATTGAAAATGAGTGTTGTTGGTCCAATGATTTCAATCCAACTAAGCGCAGAATCTGGTAGTGGTGATCCAAGGTCATCATCATCAACTCGTAGAGTCATTGTTCCCTCGTTACCCCAAGGAATCGAAGCAATTGGGTCGATATTACTTGCAATGTAATGGTTTCGAATACGAAATCCGATTGTCTGGTCAGCATCCTCATGGTAAGCATCTGGTGAAACTACGTGTAAATCGAGGGAATAGAGCTTAACAGCTGAAATCTTACCACTAGAATACAAGATGGTAAGAGTATACTGGCCTAATCCATTATCAACGAGGTTGTAATCACTTGGGTTCAAGGCACCCCCATCTAAGAGTGAACCAGCAATACTAGTGACGCCTGGGAGGCCATCTCCGTCTTCGCCGCTAGCGGAGTCGTCAACAATGTATTCGAAGTTGATGACAACATCTAGACCCCAACCTGTACTGCCAACAGCTTCATAGGAAATTGCCATGCGAACTCGTCGGACTTCAAATCCGATATTTTGGGAAGCATCATTGTGTTGTGGATCTGGAGACACTACATTGAGATCTAAGGAATAGGTGGCTTTGATGGTGTTGATTTTGCCGCTGGAGTAGAGGATGGTGAGGGTGTATTGGCCACCGCCATCATCACTTAACGTGTAATCAGGTCCAGTGAGCAAAACCCCATCTAATCGTGAACCAGCAATAGAGGTAACGCCAGTTATCCCATTATTATGCTGTCCACTTGCTGGGTCGTTTACAGTATAAGTGAAAACAATCACAACATCGGTTCCTCGAGGAACTGGTGCAGCGGGCGTATAGCTAATCAGTGTAGCGATTGAGCGTACTTCAAATTGAATCGTTCGATCCGAATCCTCGTAACGACCCATCGGCGAGACAACATGCAATTCAAGAGAATAGGTGGCTTTGATGGTGTTGATTTTGCCGCTGGAGTAGAGGATGGTGAGGGTGTATTGGCCGCCCCCATCATCAACGAACGTGTATTCACCACCTGCGAGGACCACAGAATCAAGGAGTGTACCAGCAATACTAGAAGCTCCGGTGATACCATTTCCATGTTGAGAACTACCTGGATCGTTTACTGTATAGTAAACGGTGATGACGACATCATCACTCCAGGGTGTGGGTTCAGGTGGATCATAGGTGATTTGGGTGAATAAGGCTCGGATATCGAAGGTGATATCGCGTTCAGCATCCTCATATCTAGCTAATGGAGCAGCGATATCAAGGGCAAGAAGATAGGCTTTGATGGTGCTAATCTTCCCACTGGAGAAATAGATTGTCAACGTGTATTGACCACCGCCATCTTCAGCGAAGTTGTAATCTGCAGGAATTAGTCCAACAGCATCTAGGGTTGATCCTACGATTGATGAAGCGCCGGTTATTCCATTACCATCAATGCTGCTTGCGGGGTCATCCACTTGATACATCAATACAATAACTACATCGCCACCGTAGGGTACAGGCTGGGGTGGCGTATAGAATATTGCTGTTCGTAACTGACGGACATTGAAATTAGCCGATCCTGTTGAATCTCCATATATGGTGTTGGTGGGATCTGCTGTGATTTCCAATGTGTATCCTTTGATCGTCGAGATTTTACCACTAGAATAAAGAAGAGTTAGTTCGTATTGGCCTCCACCAAGGTGACTTAGGGAATAATCCGGGCCATCAGTTAATGGGCTTCCATCGAGTTGTACTGAGAAACTGGAGCTTGTTATTGGAAAACCATCATGCGAGCTATCAGGATCATTCACTGAAAGGTCAAAATTCACAACAATATCTTCGCCCCAAGGTTCTGAACCAGGTGAAGTAATGTCCATGGTGGTTGAAATTTCTCGGACAACAATTATGAGATCCACGGTCCGTGTGGTATAGAAATTGCGTTCAGCTGTTATAGTGACAGGATAGGTGCCGGGTTCTGATTGGTCAGCAGTATCGAATGTGATTTCGTACCATCCTGTTCCATTTCCGGTTCCTGTTGGAAAGGTGGGCCAATCAGTTGTTACTGTAGCACCAGTAATGCCAGTCCCAGTGCTGGAGTCGTTGTAGAACACTTCCACCGTGAATGTCTCATCATAAGGTATGGTTAATCCAGGGGATTGCGGTGAAGATAGCATAGCATCGTCGCGAACGAGAAGCGTAATCGAATCCGATGCTGAATCGTGGTAAGGCTCATCTGCTGTAACTGTGAACAGGTGATTCCCAACACCTAAGAGCATACTATCGATTTCAGCTTGATAGACGTTGCCATACGCTCGGAACTTGATGAGCTGAGCATTGAGAGTTCCATTAATCTGCACCTTTCCGGTGGTGTTTGCCACCCAGGGATCGTCCGTCTTATCTAAGTCATCATAGGTGAGTGTAAGGAAGTATGTTCCCGGTTCACGAATAACAGTCTTTGATGCTGCACCTAATTCAATCACGAGAGCGGTGTTATGGATGATTTTGAACTGGGCGGAATAGAACCCTGCTCGGGTCATTGCTCCTGTTGCGCCATTGTCGTAGGTGGCACAAATGGTGTACAGTCCTGATTCAAAATTGTCTCCAGTATCAAACAGTTTGCTGAATGAAACTTGAGTTGAACCGGATAACGATTTGGATTCATTGTGAACGATTCTTGTGGTGTTAGTTTCATAGATAGTGATGTTGCATTGCCCTGAGGTTACCGTGTTGTGATTAACGTCGATGTTGAGGGTGTCTCCGATATCATAACTGGCGGCAAGACCTGTGATGGAGGTGATCCGATTGGTGGAGGAGAAGGTGAAGTTCCACCAGCCAAAAGCAGTAACGGCTGCTGAGGTTAGACTCACTGATGTGCCATCTTCGGTAACTGATCCTGTTTGATCTTGTAGGTTTGGATCGATTGCTGATGACAGGGTCCATGTTTCGGTTCCCGGTTTTTGGATCGTGAAGTTATAGTTCTCATAATATATTGAATAAAAATCAGCAAAGAACCAAGTGGTCCAATACACGGAACTACCCTGTTTGACCCAGAACGCTGAGCCTTCAGGTCCTGTCTGTGATTCCGTTGTCTTGCTTCGCTGAATATACAGGGTAAGAGTATAACTAAAACTGACTTGTTGGCTTCGTGAGCTGCTGGTGGTAAAGTTGGCATAAATACTTCGATCCGCTGCATATGCACCCCAAGTTCCAGAATGCGAAATTGAACCGTTGCCAAATACCTCAGCAGTCCAGGCGCTTGAACTGTTCACTAAAAGGGAGAGACCTGAATCTGAGGGTTTGGGTTGACCTTTCACCCATAGTTTCACGTTGTCGATATCCAGTTGCCAAATTCCTGAACTTACTGGCCAGTTGGTAATCATTCCCAAGCCCACCTTGACGTTGATGGTGCTTGAACTCCAATCTGATAGGTGGTCGAGGGGAATGAGAACAGTTACTGAGCCCCAACCTGTACCTACCGGACAATAATCATAACATAAGTACCGGTAACTGTGTCCTTCGATTTCCACATACACAGCAATTTCATCATAATCACTATGACTTCCAAATTCAAAGGACCGAACATCCAAAGTGAGTTTAGCCCAGGCGAGGTTCGCTCGTTCAAGCGTTAAATCCTGCTCCCATCCAATGAACATGCTGGTATTCCAAATAAACGAAGTCCAATAATCAACGGAGACACTAATCCCATTCCCTGTTCTTCCAAAAGACGATCCCCAATCATAATAGTGTGAAAGACTCGAGCCGTTACTCCCTACAGAACCTAAATCGTAATCATAGCTCCATCCCGTTGGGGAAGTAGAACCTAATTCAAAATTACCGTTTCCAACGGTGTTACCATCAATATGTGTGATGTTATCAAGGAGATTATACACGCTAGTATCAATCTGGTTAGCTGACCAGCCCGCAGGTAGTCCAATCCCTCTATATGCAGGAGTGTTAAACAAAAGATTACTAATTGCTGAGGACTTATCGCCTTGGGAATATTCTTGAGTTGTAAGAACTTGACCGAGTCCGCCATAATAATACTCAGTGCCATCCCATGTGGGGCCTTCTGGCAACGGAGGTAGACTCGTTGGTGAAGAGGTGAAATCTGCTCCAGTATAATCATATTTTTCTTCAGCCAGGACAGGAAGTGTGGTTCCTGAGAAGGGGGTCATGAGGCTGAGTGATGAGAATAAAAATAAGGTGAGTAATGTCAAACAGATTAGGGTTCGACGATGCATGGGTATCGACCTCAAGGATGCAGTTCGTGTACCCTGGCAAGGGGTTTAGGCGCTGTGAATGGTTCATAGGGTCTGATCACATGCCACCCCAAATCCCTTGATTCGTCTGGAACTGGTACCAAACCGCTATAGGGACGGGTGCGAGACGCTTTAAATAGGTTTATCTGTAGCTTAGATTATTTGTTTAAATCTTCGTTGATATGAAACTGTTTAAAGAAGTTATACCGTGTTGAGGAAGGTTCTGGGCTGTATCCCACGAAAAGAGAAGACTATTTGAGCGAGAACTCTACCTTATGATAGCCGGCTTGCTGCGTTGAGGCGTTATCCCCGTGAAGCTAAAAGTTACCTGTCCCATCTGTCACACCGACGGTGAACTGGAGGTGCCAGAAGGGGCCTGGGACAAGGTAGAGGGCATCACCATGACTGGTCGGGTGGTTGCGGGGAAGGTTTGTCCGCATGAATTTCGAGTTGAGTTTTCGAAGGCTGGGTTGGTTCTGGGATACCAAACTGAGGGTGAACCCGAAGAGTATGATTTTCGTCCGGTAACGTTTACTGTTCAGACGGCAATTCGGAATCTGGGTTTCGATATACTTGCAGCAATCCTCACTGCAGGAGTAAGTGAACAGACTATCGTCCTCAAAGGATCGTTAGCTGTGACGGCAGGGATTCGGGATTTCATGGAAAGGGTGCTCCCAGAGAGCGTGGATGTGGGTGCCGGTGTGTACATGGCAACCAAAGAGGAGTATGAGACTCTATCCTCTTCAGTCAAAGAACATATGACTGTGGATATCGTTTCAAAGAAGATTATCAATTCCGCCTTTGATGAGGATCAGCTCGGGTGGATGAGGCGAGTGTTGACTCAGGCGAATATGGTTACGGACAAGAAAGCCTCTGAAGAGCTAATTTTGAAGGAAACCTCGAAGCTGCGAACCACCGTGAGTCTGCTTCGACATCTTGCGTCACGTCGAGGCGCTGGATCGGAGGGTAAGAAACTCCAAAACTCTGAATAGGGTGCATTACGGTTTTCAAGGAGAAGGCTCAAAAGTTTCAAACAGAATACTCCAGCATATCGACTCCTGAGTTGTGTTCTGCATGAAATTGGGTATCCATATTCCCCTCGAATTTTTCACAGCCGTACAAGCTCTTCACGCTGCCGAAGTTGTTGAGGCGGCAGGTTTTGATCACATTGTGGTCAACGACCATATTCGATTGCCAGGAGGTCCTTACATCAATGAAGCATGGACCGTTCTATCTGGAATGGCAACAGTGAC
>JAEOSV010000263.1 GCA_016840185.1 Candidatus Hermodarchaeota archaeon
ATCGTTTAATGTAACTTGAAGCGAGGATTGTCCCTGGTATTCAATTATTTTTACCCAAATTTCAATCCATAATGTTCTCCCATCTTTTGCCAGTACACGTATTTCATACCGATCTGGAACATCACGTCCAGCGAGCCGGTCTTGCAATCGTTCTTGGAGCCACTCGATATCTTCAGGATGAATCCGCTCCCAAAACGCATTCGGAGGAAGATCAAGGAGCTCTTCGGAAGTAATATCAACAACTTCTTTTATTTGTGGATTTGCAAAGACTATCTTATTCCCTTGGAGGATGATAATTCCTTGAAGGGATTGATCCACCAATGCACGGTATTTTGCTTCAGATTCGCGAACCGCATCTTCACTTTGTTTTCGGATGGTGATATCTTCTAAGGTTCCTTCATAGCATTCTACCTTGCCATCTTGGCCGCGGATTGCTCGCGCGGTCAATTCGACCCAAATCTTCTCTCCATTATCTCTTTGAAATTCTGCTTGAATACCTGTAACAACATCTTCTCGAGTAACAGCAGCTTCCCAATGTTTTCGCTCATCAGGATCGACATAGAAACTAGAGGCTTTTCGTTCAAGAAGGGGATCTTTATTCTCAAACCCGAGAATCTCAACTAATTCAGGATTAGCATCAAGAATTTTGCCATCCGGCGTGGTCCTGAAAAGCCCGACAGGAACACTATCGAAGAGCTGGCGATAACGGGCTTCAGCGGCTTTACGCTCACTGATATCTCGAATAACTCCAATAAAGGCTGAAGGATTGCCTTCAGCGTCTTTCAAAAGAGTTGCATTCAGTTCAGCAGGATAGGGTGTTCCATCTCGACGAAGAAGATTATATTCTAAGGATCCTGAGCTTCCTTTCTCCATTGTAATTTGCATGTTTTCCATGGCTAAAGGTAAGTCTTCAGGTGAAATCAGTTCGAAGGCACTCACACCAAGTAAATCACTTTCATCATCAACCCCATACAATTGGAGGGCTTGTTTGTTGACCATAATGACTTTGCCTTCTAAGTCTGTGACCGTTATGGCATCAGGGGAGGTTTCTACCAAGGTTCGGTATTTTTCTTCACTTTCTCGAAGGGCTTGTTCGGCTTGTTTTCGTACGGTGATATCTCTTGCTACACTTTGGATGTGAAGTGCATCTCCTTCGGAGTCTGTAACAAGAGCTGCATTGATCTCAACGGGGAATTCTTCACCGGACTTCTTCAGGAAGATACGTTCATAAACTGGAACATGATCACCTGCGAGTAATGCTTTGAGTATACGTTTACTATCTTCATATTCGCCCTGTTCGACCACTTTATCAACTGGCATCCCAATGAGTTCATCTAGAGTATAGCCAAGTAATTCAGCAGCCTGTTGGTTGGCGTCGAGGTGTTTCATGTCAAGTGAAATAATAAAGACTGCATCATTTGTGCGTTCAAATAATGCCCTATAGCGTCGTTCTCTTTCTTTCAAGGCAAGTTCGGCTTTGATTCGTTCGGTGATATCTTCCAGAGAGCCTTCATAATATTGAATAGCTCCATTTTCATCGCGGATTGCACGGAAGGTGTCGTGAACCCAGATGATTCTTCCGTCTAATCGTTTGAATTCCACATCATGCCCTGTGACAATGCCTTCCTGTCCCAGGATTTCTTCAAATTGCTTGCGCTCACCTCGATCGACGTAAAAGTCGGACGCATTCATATCGAGAACCGTTTCTTTATCCTTTGCCCCTAGGAGTTCAATGAGGGCTGGGTTTGCATCAATGATGTTTCCCTCGATGGTGGTGCGGTATAGTCCGACAGGCATTTCGTCAAAGAGCCCGCGATATCGTGCTTCAGATTCTTGGAGTTTAAGATCAGCGTCTTGACGTTCAGTGATATCGAGGAATGATGCTTGGACAGCTGGTTTTCCATTGTATTCTATGACAGTGACATACATTTCTAACCAGCGTTCTTCTCCATCCTTTTTGATTGCCTTAAATTGATAATGTGAAGGAACAGACTTCCCTTCAAGCCGATCTCGCATTCGCCCCCAGACACGAGCTTGGTAATCGGGATGTACTCGTGCTTGAACCTCTTTGGTCGAAAGAGCTAGAATTTCTTCAATTGTAAAGCCACTCAAATCAGCAAACGCCTGATTTGAAAACACAACACTCATATCTTGGATTATAATGAGTCCTTGGAGAGAATGATCAACCAGTTCTTGATAGGCTTGGACCACACGTTTTTGTTCAGTAATTTCAGCAACCATTGCCAGGATGGCAGGATTCTTATTAATTGTAATGCCACGGGGAAGGACTTGAAGCCAACGTTCTCTGCCTTTCTTATCTTTAATCCGAACATCATAGAACTTAGTTTTGATTTCCCCACCAACAGCCGATTTCAATCGTTGACCTGCATCGATTTTATCTGCATCCGCGATAAACTGCATGAAATCATCAGCAGTCATTTTATGTAAATCTTTGAGAGAAAAGCCGATGAGTTTGGCCAGCTCACTATTTGCGAAGAGGACTTTATCGTCCTGAATAACAATAATACCAAGTGGTGACTTGGTAGCGATAGCTTTGAATGTGGTTTTATCCGGATTGGTAGGTGAAGGTTCCTCTTCGGAAGGCATGTAGTATCACCTTTCGTGAGCTCGGTGGAAAGTGCATTTGCAGTGCACACCTTTCGTTCCCCAGGCTTCACCGAAGCTTGATGATACTCTGTCGAAGATGGCATATATCTCCTTCGATGAAAACATGAAAGATAGGGGAAGAATTAAGGTCGGCTGAAGAAGAAAAATCGAGGATTTTAAAGGCTACATGGTGGTAATGGGACGAGTTTGAAGAATCACAAATTTGTCATCTTTATAGGTCCATTCAATATCTTGTGGTAAACCCATTTTTTGTTCTATTTGAATTCCAAGTTGAGCGAGTTCACGAAGTTTGTTAACAGTAAGTGAATACATTTCTCGTTTAACCTTGGGTGTATCCTTGAAAACAGTGCATTCCGGTTGATTTGCAGGATGAGGTGCACTATAGAGGGTTTTTTCACTGAGACGTCGTTCAATGATTTTTGAGTGGGACCTTCTGGATTATGAAAGTCAGGTGTCACCTTCCCTGACACAATACTTTCTCCTAACCCCCAATTTACATCTATGATGAGCTGATTTGGAGCTGAAAGGCTTACCGGTTCCATCATCTTAGTTTGGAATTAATTGACTGAGATTAGGACTCACTGGTTTCAAAATCAACCTTCTTCTTACGTTTCTCTAGTTTGGGTTTAGGTTCTGGTTCATCTAGTTGTAGACCCTTCATCCGAGCCATCAACTTCTTAATTGTCGCTTCCCGTTCCTCTGGTGTCATAATAACCAATTGTTCGACAAGCGCATCTTTGTCCACATCACTGATTACTGAAAACTGTTCAAGTCCCTTCCGGAGAACGGCAACTAATGTTGCTTGTTCTGCTGGACTCAAACTTGGCTTTTCAGGGATTTCCTCTGGAACGGCATCCTCTTCAACCTTGGCGTCGCCTGTTTTGAGATAATCAAATCGACCCTCCGCCATTTGCCGTTTCATATCTTCCATGAACCATACTCGATCTTTTGCGGGAATCTTTTTCATTTGTTCAAATAGTTGTTCTTTCTGTTTCTCCCCTAGGCCTTCGAGCTGTTCTAGTTCAACTAATATTGCCTCGTCTTCAGATCTTCGTTCGGCTGGCATTTCAGCGATAGGAATCACGTATGGTTGAATTGCTAGGCTCGATGCGTCATAGGAGGGCGTCATGATTGTGACTAATTGGTTCTCCCTATCTTGAATTCGCGATATATCACTTCTCGAGAAGGATGGTGTGTTTCCTCGATCAATTGATTTACTCATCTTCCTCATCTTTCGCACAATCCATGGAATTGAATAAACCCTAGCGTAAGCTAGCCAGATTAGGAGTGCGATGATTAGTACAACTCCAACAACAGCACCAGCTTGAATAGCCGTTCTCGCCACGGGACTTAGACTGACAATTAGTGTGGCAGAGCTTTGGGTTTGTGCAAATTTAGGAGCCGCCGAAGACTCTATGATAATCGGAGATGTTCCTTCAACTAGAGCAGATAATCCGATTAGTGAATAGGTTCCATCTCCATTATTCAACATTGGACGCAAATCTAAACCAAGACTGGGAATCGTCACATAAAGAGTCGCGTCAGAGATGAGGATATCATGATATGTGTCTGTGAATGTTACATGGAGAGTGAATGTTTCACCGGTAAAGATGCTAATAATATCGGGTAATCCTGTGATTTCGGTTGGGACATGAATTACATTCAATTGGAAATAGGGGGCATTTGCACTTTCAAAATTCTGTCGAGTTAGTGAGACTGTAATTCCGTAAAGGCCGGGAGTTACATCTGTGAGATTAATTTGAGCGATATAGAGCCCATTGACAAAGTGGAGAACACCACTTCCAAGCTCCCAAGAATAGGAGCCAGTCGCATTTAGAATAACTTGACCTTCAGCATCGGTGAAATTCAAATACAACCAAAGAATGTCTCCACGTGGTACATCCCAAGCGGTTCCAGTAAGTGAGATGATAATCCCCGCATCCACTAATTCGGTGGAAATTTCTTCAACAACCAATGTGGTTTGACGGGGTTGGATGTTTAACCCTATTGATGTCATTGCATACTGATAGCCTTCATGATCACAGGTGAGAGTCAGTTGGTATACCCCGACTGCAAATATATCACTTGGAAGAGAGACATTATACCAGCCAGAGATACCTGTGGGTTGTAGTGATCCTGTGAGATCACCCCAAGTATACTGGATTGTTGCTCCAGTAATTGGTAATAGATTATTGTCGTAGAATTCTACGAGTACGGTGAAGTTATCGCCCCACTCTACAAGAATGACTGGTGTATCAGATTCAAGGTAAGCAGGCATGACAATTAGATTGACGGAAATGGTTCGCAGTTGCTCAATTACATTTGGATGACTTGCAGTGATATAGATGGTGTATTGTCCCGCATCTAACCCCGAGGAGTTAATCGTGACAGTGAAAGTAAAGCCACTGATGTAAGGAAGCGAGGCATTCCCACCTGCCCAATTGAAGTAAACCGTTGCATTTGGTAACGCAGCACCATACAAGGTACTGAAATTCGCTGATATTTGGAAGGAGTCTCCAGCAACGACTGGTGAAGCGGGTCCTTGTACTGTCAGATTAGAATCAATAGGCAAAATATTGAGCATGATGATTCCGATACTGGTTTGATAATTGGGGAGGTTACTGGCTTCAATTGTTACTAAGTAAGTGCCTACACTTTGATTAGCAAGGAACGTAATATTGTAGATTCCACTCCCAATGAAAACCAGATTTACTGGGTTGAGTCCCGCCCAATAATAGGTCACTTGTGTATTGTTCATCAATCGGCCATACTCGTCAGTAACGCGAACTGAGACATTTACTCCCGTTTGATATTCTGCGGTCCAAGGAGAGGTGGATAATACTTCCACATAAAGTGGTAAGGGATTTATTGTGAATTGAACCCGTTGCTCTGAAGTATCATAGAAAGATGCAGTGAAACGAATAGTGAAATTCGCTAGACCAATATCCTCAGCGGAACTATTTATCTGCAGTAAGTAGGTTCCATCCGGGTAGATTTGAACAACCGACCATGAGGCCCAACTAAGCCACACGGTTACTGGACCTCCATATAATACGACGTCGTTGTCAATGTCACGGTATGTTGCATTAAGGTAGAGGAGATCGCCCCAATACACGAAGCTATCGAAATCTAATTCCAACGTTGTTTGGATTGACCGAACATACCCACTGATGGGAAGGGAATGGTTTTGATAATAGGGTGCAACACTGGACCAAGTAACATTGATTGAGAACCTATACCA
>JAEOSV010000264.1 GCA_016840185.1 Candidatus Hermodarchaeota archaeon
CAATACCGTGAAGTTGAGGCGATACGCTTTAATAGAGGTGTACCTGACCCACGCTCAGAGGTCAGCAAAAGTGACACTAGAAACATCAGGAAACCGTGCTGAATACAAAGCCATCGCCATTGCCCAAGACCATGCAGGTGTCGTCTTGCAAGCGGCGAAAGCACTTCGAGTGATGATCGAAGATTGGATGGAAGGGCAAAAAGATCGTCATCGTGACCATTTCAATAAACTAGCAAAGCTTGAGCGAAAAGCAGACAACATCAAACGCACGCTCTTGGATGAACTATCCATTTCGGAGACAATGTTACGACGCAGTGATTATTTCCGCCTTGTAATGCGCACCGATGATATTGCTGATCTATGTGAAGCCTCGGCGTGGGACCTTTCGGGATTAGAAGAATTCCAACCGGATGAAAAAACACGTGATCACTTCAAGGCTCTGCTTGATCCCCTTAACGATGCAGTTTTCAAAATGCGACAGGCCATTATGTATTTGGAACAAAACTCCGATAAAGCCGTTGAATTTGCAATGCAAGTTGACTTGGCTGAACGTGATGCTGATGCCGCACATCGAAGTTTTACTCAATATCTTTACAGATCCAATCTCGAAGTGACGGTTCTGCTTCGACTAAAGGATCTGGGGCAGCATTTAGAGGAAATTGCTGATGCTGCTGAAGATGCCGCTGATGCGGTTCGAATTATCGCCATTGCCCGGGTTCCATAGGACTTCTTTTAAACTTGGCTACCACAGGATAAACAGAGTCGTATCAGTGTGAGATGAGATGCCGAAGGCTAAACGAATTCCTGCACAAATTGTAGAAAACAAAGTCGTCATTTGGAATCCCGAGGATGGATCAAGACTCTACGGTGACGGTTTTTATGGAAAGCCATTGGGCATTAGAAAGCCCAAAACCACTGAATTCGATCGCCCTTCTCAGCTCTCATTCTTCGAAGCCTTACACCTTCTTCGAAAAGGGAAAATCACAGTCTATACAGAGGATGTCGATTCTCCAATAAAAGAAAAGGAGCTCATCGCCGTCGCTGAACATCAGCACAAAGATTTCAGTCGAAAATACAAAGTCTATGAAGACTTACGTAAACGCGGATTCGTTGTGAGACCAGGCTTAAAATTCGGTGCAGATTTTGCCGTTTATCGGCATGGCCCTGGAATTGACCATTCTCTTTTCATTGTCGAAGTCATCGCGAAATCTGATGAGGTCTCGGCCATCGAAGTAGTCCGTGCTGGTCGCTTAGCAACTTCGGTACGAAAACGATTCGTGTTAGCCACTGCAACAGATACTGGAAAAGTTCGCTATTTCGTCTTTTCATGGATGAAACCGTAGCGAATTGTACGACCCTCCTGATTTTAACCATTGGATTTTTATGAGGCATTGTAGAGTTCACTTACACTGACGTGATGCGAATGAGCAAAGCGGAAAACGCGAACAAAACCCTGGAACTCCTAGAAGAGGCATGGAAAGTCAAATCCGCCATCCTCATGACCGATGACTACCTATATATGATGTATCAAGTGGGAGAAGGAAAATGGAAGGAGGCCAGCTTCATTTTTGATGATGCCAGCTTAGAAGTGCGAGATCTCGATACCGAAAAAGCCCTCTTACTCTTGCTTGAAGAAATTACGACTGGCCTGCCAGGATATGAGAAGTATACTACTGTCCTTGACAATGACGCACGTGAACAAGTTAAAGAGAAAGTCCAAGCTGCTGCAAAATAGCTTCTATCCTTCGGGTTAGAAGCCACGTTCTTCAGATAAGAACCTGCCTTAACCGTTACATATTTGGACCGCGAGGAGCTTTTGTCTGACCGTGGAGGGCTGGGCCTACATGGTGTCAGAAACTGATAGAAGCTCACCAAGAATCGTGATTTTTGCGTTTTTAGCAACGATTTTGATTGTTGCATCCGTGTCTATAATATTGCCCATTCAACAGGGACCTATAGAGCATGAATTCCCGCCTCCAGGACAGTTGTACCGTTTCGAATCAGCTCACCAAATGCTTCGCTTCATGCAAACACATCAACCGGACCGCGACATTTCCTACTATACTGGAGTCTTTGAAACTAACGTAGCGACTTTAGCTAGTACGGGTTATAGTTCTGGAGGAGACCAACCGCCCCCACATTCAGATACAAACGTACAAGTTGAAGGTGTGGATGAACCAGATTTAGTGAAAACCGATGGACGGCATATCTATACGATTTCAAATGATACAGTATTCGTGGTTCAAGCTTATCCCACCGTGGATGCGCAGATTGTAAATGAAATAATACCGGTGGGAATGCCGAAATCGCTTTTCTTATATGAGTCTTCAAGATTGGTAATACTGAGTCGAGTCGGGTGGGGAAATGAATCAATCGAAATCTTTGATGTTACAGACCCCACAAACATTACTCAGACCACAACAATATCGTATACTGGTTATTGCCGGAGTGCTCGGCTCATTGGTCCTTATCTCTACTATGTTGGCTACTCATACCCCCTTGACGAAAATGATACACTGTATCTTCCGGAATTCATTATTAATCAGAGATCGATGATAATTCTTCCCTGGGACATATACTATGATCCAGGGATTTATGACCACAATTTCTGGTACAACACGGTCTTAGGGTTGAATGTCCTCAAACCAGATGCAACTCTAAGTACCGAAACAATTCTTGCCGGGCAAAGAGCAGGTGTTGTGTACACTTCGCTTACAAACCTGTATATTGCATCTGCACATTACCCGTGGTTTGGTTGGTGGCGTAGCAGAAAAACTGCTATTCATCGTTTCGCCATTGAAGATGGAAACGCCACATACAAGGCAAGCGGAGACGTGCCAGGATATCTCATCAATCAGTTTGCTCTGGATGAATTCAATGGCCATTTACGTGTTGCAACGACTGCGTGGCTGAACATCTCAACTGAAATTCAACAAGTAAGTAATGTTTACGTTTTGGATATGCAAATGAGACAAGCCGGAAGACTCGAGGGCCTAGCTCCAGGAGAACAAATCTACTCGGTGAGATTCCTGGGTACAACAGGATTTCTTGTGACGTTTGAGATGGTTGACCCCCTGTTTGTCATCGATTTAACCATACCAACCAGTCCACAACTGCTTGGTGAATTACATATGCCTGGTTATTCCAACTATCTTCATCCTCTCGGTAATAACCAGCTTCTAGGTCTCGGAAAAAATGTTACAATTAGCGATAGTGGTGGATGGTGGTGGTATACAGGAATGAAAGTGAGCCTGTTTGATGCCTCTGACCCATGTAACCCACATGAAGCAGCGAAATTGATAATCGGTGTTCGCGGTACAACTTCTCCAGCCCTCTACGATCACCATGCTGTGCTTTGCGATCCAGAAATGAACTTACTTGTAATTCCTGTGTATCTTCGCGAGTACACATCAGGACCACCAGACAGAACATCACAACTTGGCGATTTTATCTGGGCTGGAGCTTATGTCTTCGATATCGACCCAGAAACGGCTTCGATTACTATTCGCGGACAAATATCCCATGTGACCAACCCTGACATCTACGATAGTTACGCTGAATGGTATCTAGATTGGATTGGAGTATGGAATTGGTATCCCAATACACCATTTGTTTACCGCTCACTCTACATTGGTGACGTCCTCTACACCATTTCCTTCTATTCCATCGCCATGCATAATCTAAACGATCTTACTCCACTTGGCAGCATAACACTTCAAAACTAACAAGACTCAGATGCCCGAATAGCTTAACAAATAGTAGAGGTAACCAGGCAAGCAGGCTTGCCTGATTCCTGTCTTTAGCATCAAGTCCTACTTGACGCCTTTCAAGAACTTCTGAATTGGTGTCACTAACTGTGTAAACTCGATGGGAATCACATACTTGGTACTGGGACTATCCCCTAGGGCTTGTATCGTGTGCAAGTATTGAAGCACCATGGTTTTTTCGTCAATGCCCTTTGCAGTATCGAAGACTTTCTGCAAGGCTAAAGCTTCACCTTCAGCCCGTAAAATCGCTGACTGACGTTCACCTTCAGCTCGTAGAATCGCTGATTGCTTATCACCTTCAGCAACCGCGATGGTCGACTCGCGTTTTCCGGCAGCCTCTGTGACCATGGCACGCCGTCGTCGTTCGGCTTCCATCTGCATGATCATTGCTTCGTTCACCTTCGTTGGTGGAAGGATCTCACGAATTTCAACCTTAGTAACCTTGACACCCCATGGTTCCGTATTTACATCGAGTTTCTCTCGAAGGACGCTGTTGATGTATTCGCGTTTCGCAAGGACGTCGTCTAATGTGATGTCTCCAACGACGGCACGGAGTGTTGTTTGACTGATTCCGAGCGCTGCACCGCTAAAGTCACGGATACGGAGGACGCTGTCGCGCGCGTTGACGACTCGGTGGTAGATGAGGAGGTCGATGTCGACAGGGGCGTTGTCGCTGGTGATGCAGCGTTGGTGTTCGATTTCGAAGTATTGCTCACGGAGGTCGACTTTGACCATTTTGTCGAGGATGGGGAGGAGAAAGACAACGCCTGGACCTTTTACGCCGGGGACGGCGCGACCGAGGCGGAAGATGACGGCGCGTTCGTATTCTTTGAAGACGCGGATGAAGGGAACGATTAGGAGTAGGATAATGACGAAGATGAGGATGACAATTAGCCACCAATAGGTTTGGAGGAAGTAGAACAGATCAAATTGCATAATTCCTATCCCTTCATGTAATGATTGTGAGTTCAGGGGAAAATACTTTACGGATATTTTCGGCTTGGTGCATCGAAATAGCGTGGTGGCGAAGGATTTTAGGCGTGAAATTACAAGGAATTCGGCAGGTGAGTGTATGTCACGTATCTGTCCTAATTGTGGGCAATCAGTGAAGGATTCGGCGAAGTTTTGTAAGTATTGTGGGTCGAAGCTTGGTGCGCCTGTTTCGACGCCTGTGTCACGTCCTGTAACAACTGGGCGTGCGGCTCCAGCCGCAACGTCGAATCGAGCACCGGTAACAGAAGTGCCTGCTGAAGTATTAGCCCAACTAAAAGTCCGGTCACAACTAATGGAAATCGAAGAAGAAGACGCTGAGCTTCTCAGCGAGTTAGAGCACTTGGAAAAAGAGTTAGAGCAGGGTGATCGGTCAATTGCAGAGCTGGAAAAGGAAATCAAGCCGTTGCAGAAGAAGATTAAGGCGTTGAAAACGAAGGAAAAGAAGCTGAAGTCTAAGGTTAAAGAGTTTGACTTTGAAAAGGCGGGAAAGGAACGGCAACGCTTGAAAGAAAGGACAGAGAAGCTTGAAGAGCTGAAAGAGAGTGGAAAAGTCCGTGAAAGTGTCTATATTCGTCTTCAAGATGAATATGAACAGGGAATGAGCGAGTCAGACGCCCAGTATCAGGAGCAAGTGGTTTTAGCTCGTGAATGGTTGGCGTTACTCAAAGCGCAGTATAAAGCAGTGCGAGATGAGCTTTCATTGTTGGATGCGCGCCATTCCGTGGGTGAAGTGAAAGACGTTGACTACAAATCAAGAAAACAATCCCTAGAAAAACGTTCCAAAACACTCGGTCATCAGGTGGAGATCTTCGAAGCCGTACTTCGTGACTTTTAATCGGTTGCAGCCTCATCATTGGAAAATTGCACCCGAACACAAAACATTTTATACGCTAGTGTAATTCTGAACCTCTCACCGGAGGTCATTTCGGATGAACCGACGAGTCATTGCCATTGCAATCTTATGTGTAGGATTAGCTGCGCTTGCCTTTGGAATATCACTAGGGCAACATGAGGTAGTTCGCTCTTGGCTCCAAGTCTTTTCTGACATTTATACACCTTACTTCCCACAACCTATACCACC
>JAEOSV010000265.1 GCA_016840185.1 Candidatus Hermodarchaeota archaeon
CCAATGAGGATGGCAAGAATACAGCGGCCTTCGTGTTCATAGTGTTTTACAAAACGCCATGAAGATTTCTTCATTTGTGTTAGGGCGTCGATGATGTCTTCAATTCGACCTTTGACTTCGAATTGGCTATACCCAGAAGTGGCCATTCTACTCTACCTCACGTCTTCATCTAACTTCTTTGATAAAAACTATCCGTTAAAAACAAAGAAGAATTCATGGGGCAAGGCACTGGTGTGATTCATCGGTGCTTCTAAACTAGCCGATTTGGGAGGCGTGCCTCCCCTTTCTCTCTTTTTTTGGGGAGTGTGTTGTTGGGGGTTTGGTCTATTTTCGATATAGGTTAGAATCCTAGTGTTTTTTATGTTAGATTATGTCTATTAGCCTCTTTGTGGTTACAATGGAATAGGGACGGGTGCTTTCTGGTTGGAAGTGGTGTCGTGATGTTTCTGTTCCGTGTTTCCAATTCCTAAACCCAATTTAGGTAACAAGTGGGTATATTATGGAAATGGTGGGAGTCTTTCGAATGGTGGGATTGAGTTGAATCGTAGGACATTGCGGGTTCTGAGACAGCTGGTGTGTTTGGCTGTGCTGGTGACCGTGTTAGGTTTGGGTGCATTGGCCGATGTCAGTTCTAATGTGGTCAGTCCTGCTGTTGGTGATCCAAATAATGAGGTTTGGAGTGACTCGCCGCGCTTAGTGAGTGACACTGACGGTGATGCAATTGGAAGTAATCCCTCCTTCGTAATTGATTATGAGGACGATATGCGACCTTTGGCGGCTGCAGCACCCAGTGGGACTCGATACAGGATTGACGTCGATTTTAGCAGTGTGCGGAGTTGGTGCGATGCGGAGAAGGCCTTCTGGGACCGCGATGATGATAATTTATGCTGGGCGGCGAGCGCTTCTAATGTCCTCGAGTGGACTGGTTGGGGATTAGTCGATGGGATGACTACCACCGATGAGATATTCAAGCATTTTCAAGACCATTGGACTGATGAAGAGGGTGCCACGAGTAGAGCTTCTCGTTGGTGGTTTGACGGCACAGCACCTACTTCGGGTTCTGCATCTGTGAATGTGGCCGGAGGAGGGAACTTCTGGTCGGCATGGGAATACCACCGGTATTATCGTTTTGATGATGATGAGAGTAATATGTTACCAGCGATAGATGATTTCTTGCGGAATGGATTTGGTGTTGGATTAGCTATTTCCTATACAAACATTTGGGGGACGCGTCATGGTCATGCCATCACGTGTTGGGGGTTCAATTATGATGATTCTTATTCGAAATCAGATTCAAGGTATTATGCAGGCATCTGGGTTACGGACTCCGATGATAACAAAGGTTATGATACATTTCGCCCTTGGAAGGATTCTCATGAATTTCCTAACAAGTTGAAGTATTATAAAGTGTACAAATCCAATGGTAAATGGTATATTAGGAATTACTCATTTCTGAATATTCAGAAGTGGCACATTGAAAGTATATATGCTTTAGGTGCGGGTCCGGGTATTCCGCCGAAAGTAAATGCGGGTGCCGATAGAAGGGATTTAGTTGAAGGGAGTACAGTATCTTTCAGTGGAAATTTCGTCAATCCTGGGCAACGCTGGAGGCATTCCATTGCGTGGGACTTTGGCGACGGAACACCTATTGTACCTGGAACATTAACCCCCTCCCATGTCTTTCGCAATGAGGGCGTCTATACTGTCACCCTCTCGGTTACTGATGAACATGGTGATGTGGGCACCGATACGCTTCAGGTTACTGCTCTTGACGGGCATCCCACGGCTGAGTTTAACTGGAATCCCTTCACTCCGCTTGAGGGGTCTGTAATTTCATTTAATGACCTGTCAGTATCCTCGTTTGATGATATTGTGGCTTGGAGTTGGAATTTTGGTGATGGTGTTGGTACTAGCACAGTTCAACATCCAACATATTCCTACATTGAGGATGGACCTTATCTTGTGACCTTGACGGTCACTGATAGTGACGGTTCAACGGATACTTACTCAGCTACGGTGACCGTGCTGAATGCGGCACCAACAGTAGATGTAGGACCAGATCAAATCGTTGATGAAGGTGACACAGTAACCTTCCTTGGTGGGTTCTGGGACCCTGGAGTACTAGATACACATACCATTGAATGGAACTTCGGCGATGGGTCTCCCATAATCACTGGTACATTAACACCGACTCATACATTTGCAGACAATGGTGTCTATACCGTGCTTCTCACCGTGACCGATGATGATGGAGGAGTAGGAGTCAACGAACTAATTGTCACGGTACTTAATGTAGCTCCAATGATAACTACGCCTCTTGATTTGAATCAGCCAAATCCACACTTTATACTCCCAGTTGTCCATACACTAACCTTCACTGTTGGCTTCACTGATCCCGGTTGGTTAGATTTTCACTTTGTAACATGGGATTTTGGCGATGGAACACTAATAGGTGGATTTATCATCGAAGAAAACGATGAGCCCGACGCAACAGGAATAGCAGTTATTAAACACACATTTGCTAATCCTGGAACCTATTTGGTAACCGTGTTCATTGAGGACGACGATTGCGGTGTAGTATCTGTAACAATAGAGGTCACAGTAGTGACAGCGAAAGACGCGCTCTTCAATATCAACCAGTTCATACAAGACCTCCCTGAGAACGCATTCATGAATAATCCAACGCAACGAAAGAACGCGGTCAACAACAAGTTCCTTGCCATTGCACACATGCTGAACAACCAGGCATATCGCGGAGCCATAGAGAATTTGCAACACAATATACGCGGAAAAGCAGATGGTCAAGTGGACGGAACACCTGAGAACGACTGGATCATAGATTCAGTGGCTCAACAAGAGATTTGCAGCATGGTCGATGATTTAATCGAATATCTTGAATTCCTCTCAGAAAGCTCCTCGAGCTAACTCACGCCACCGAATATTACATTTACCACTTCTACTAGCTTGGTAAGCTCCAATCATTTCAGGAAGTACAAAAATATAATGCGGCGCTGGCGTTATTCACCGGTGCTTCTAAACGGTCTTCACTACTTGCTTGGGAGGTCCTGCCTCCCCCTTTCTCTCTTTTTTGTGTTTTTTTTGTTTAGTGGATGTGAGTTTGGAATCCGTGTGGTATTTACGTGAGTGTGTCGTTGGTTTGGGTGGAGGGTTCTGTAGTTGCCGTTGGATAAAGTGGATGAGCGGTTGGTTATTGAGTTGGGGGCGAATGCGCG
>JAEOSV010000266.1 GCA_016840185.1 Candidatus Hermodarchaeota archaeon
AATCGACCCGGAACTTTAGGTCAGGCGCTTTCATTATCTCACCTTTCGTTATCACACTATTGCTGTCCATCGCAACGACGTTCTCACCAACCGTTTGAATGGTACCTGCCATGGCAGAACCCATGGAAATGCCTTCCCAGTGGTTCTTCGCTACTGCTGTGGAACCTAGCCCGGCAATAAGCATAGGCACCTTGAGTGGGATACCACCTACAGAGGTGGAGGCGTCAGCGTTGGGAAATAATGCGACGTCAGAATCGGCTTCGATACCTTCGGCACCTTGAAGTGCGGCAAGTAACTGCAGGTGTGACCAGTCAAGCCCAAAGTCCTTGTTCGCAGACGCAGTGCTCTGCCCGAAATACTCATTGGTCGGGTAAAGAACTTCATGACCGCGAAACGCAGATTTGCTGATCATACAGAGGACTTTGCAGTCCCGAATACAGATGCCACACATTCCACTGACCGGATTCGGATCGCGAGTCCGGAGTGCTGTGCCATCGGTGGATCGTGCGTTACATCGACTATCATCCATCACGATAAACCTCATGTTTAATTGTGTCGTGGGGTCTTTACAATTGTAAAGGGACTTTGCCGTTGACTCGGTTCCGTTAAAAAGACTTTGGTTGTATCGGTCTGGTTCTCTTAACTATTGTTAAAATAAACAAGCAATCAAGTAATCCTAGACCTTCTTGCTGAGGACTGAATTCTCCTCCTTTGGGATAGAAAACCTTAAGCTCACTTATCAGCAAATAGGGTACTAGGTTTTGTAAATGGGTGTAATCAAAGTCATTGAACTTGTAGGTAACTCAACGAAAAGCTGGGAAGACGCAGCCAATCAAGCTGTGATGACGGCGGCAGCGACTCTTCGAGGGTTGACCGGTGCGGATGTCACCGGGATGACCGCGGTCATCAAGGAAGGAAAGATCATCGAATACCGTGCAACCGTCAAGATTGCCTTCCAGATTGAAGGCGTCAAAGAATAACCCTTATGGTTGAGGGATGGAGCGCCGTCCCTCCGTTTTTCTTTTTTCTAACACAAACACACATTAATGACAAGGTAGGAAGTATGCGACACCTTCACTGAGGGTTGAACTTGACAGAATCTGAAGATGTGTATCGTACTCTCCAGCAGCACATGGACCAGTTTCCCGTTAGATTTCCTAAACGGAAAGGTGGTGCGGAAATTCGCCTCTTGAAACGCTTGTTCACACCTAAAGAGGCTGAGATTGCCACGAAGCTAAGGTTCACGCCTTATCCTTCCGAAACCGTGGACGACATTTACCCAAGATTAGAAGAAACTGGAATGACAAAACAGGACCTAGAAGAAACCTTGGATGTCATGGCGAAAAAGGGAATCATTAGCTACCATAGAGAAGGAGACACGAAACACTATGGTAATGCTCCTTGGGTCATCGGAATTTATGAGTTTCAAGTGGATAAACTGACTCCCGAACTCGTGGCTGAAATACGGAATTTCTATAGTTCTCCACCCACTGAGGAGATTCAGAAAACAGGCATCTCTCAGATGCGGACAATTCCCGTTGGGCAAAGTATTCGACGAGAAGATAGCGTTGCCAATTACGATAATATCCAGCAACTCATTGAGCAATCTAACGGACCATTCGTTGTAGTCAATTGTATCTGTCGCCAGGAGAAGGATATCGCCGGAGATTCGTGTAAAGCCACAGATCGGCGAGAACTCTGTTTTGGTGTAGGACGGTTCTCACAAGCGTACATCGATTTTGGTTGGGGTCGTGAAGTTTCTAAAGAAGAAATGCTGGCAATCCTAGAACAAAATAAGAATGAAGGGTTAGTTCTCCAACCAAGTAACACACAAAATATTGAATTTGTTTGCAGTTGTTGTGGATGCTGCTGTGGGGGAATTGTAAGTACGAAAGCAGCCCCTCGACCAGTTGATTATTTCACCACGAATTACTATGCCTTAGCGAACTCTGATTTATGCACAGCCTGTGGGACCTGTGTGGATTTATGTCAAATGGATGCCGCAACAATTGATGGTGACACAGTGAATATCGATTTAGATCGATGTATCGGGTGTGGAGTATGTATTGCGAATTGTCCCTCTGATGCACTCACATTAGAGACCAAAGAAAAGTTGCACACACCACCTGAAAACTACGACGACTTGTATTCACAAATGGACCATCGACGAAAGGAATTAGACAAAGCCGAGAAATAACTAGGCTTCAATCACACCTTAACTATCAACGTCCACCGGAGAGACGACCATCTGACATTGTAAAATGGCGGTCCGCATATTTGATGAGTTCTTGGTCGTGGGTCACAACGACGAAGGTAATTTTTTCTTGTTTGTTTAGCTTGCGGAGGAGCTGCATGATTGTAGCGCCGGTTTTTGTATCAAGGTCACCAGTGGGTTCATCGGCAAAGACAACTTTGGGCTTATTAACTAGGGCACGTGCAATAGCGGTGCGTTGTTGTTCTCCGCCAGAGAGCTGGCGAGGAATGTGATCCTTTCTTTCCACCATGTCCACAGCACGGATGACTTCCATGGCTTTGTCTTCGATTTCATTCCCGGTCATGTCTGTGGGCCATAGGGGTGAAGCCACGTTTTCGTAGACGGTCATTGTGGAGATCAGGTTAAAGAGTTGAAAGATGAATCCAATTTTCTCTTGGCGAATCTTGGGGAGGACACGTTCATCGACAACTGTGAGGTCCATTTGATCGAAGATAATACGTCCATCAGTTGGTCGATCAAGACCCGATAAGACATTCAGGAGGGTTGTTTTGCCGCATCCACTTTTTCCCTCGATGACGATGAATTCGCCGGATCTGATGGTCATGTTTATGTCGCGAAGGGCATGGATGATTTCACGGCCACGTCGATATTCTTTCTGGATTTTTTGTGCTACAATTATATCGTCAGGCAAGTTGTTTTTCCTCCATTATTCGGGTCGAGTTAAGGCCCGCATTGGGCTGATTCGCAGGGATCGCCATAGCAGAATGAGAATTCCAGGTAGTTGGACTACCATAATGGCTGCAAAGGCGATCAGCATGAAGAATGGGTTGATAAGTATGAGGCGAAGGGAATCGGGGATGAAAATGGTTGTATTTCCAAGAGGGTCAAAACTAAGCATGATTGCAACAGAACAATAGAGACCTGTTGCAAGAACTCCTAGTACGGCAATCGCTATTACGGCTGCAATTGTGATGAAGACAACTTCACCCAGAACGAGTTGTCGAACGTCATGATTTGACCAGCCCACACATTTCAGGGTGGCGATATCATCTCTCCTTCCATGAGCTAGTAACCAGGAAAAGATGATTCCCATGATTGTCCCTGCGACCATAGTCCATCCAATAATCACCATATAGTATGCTAAGGTTTCAGGATTAACTGGGGGAATGAATAATTCGATATAATATTGCCGGATGATAAAGGCAATCCAGGTCAACAAAATTGCATAGGCGACAAGAAACACGATAAACCGTCGCGATGTGCGCATACTAATACGCCAAGCTTTGAAGAAAATCCGAAGTACCATTATGATCCTTCCTCTGCCGCGTGGTCTGTACTCTCTAACGAGAGACTCCTTAAAACTGCTTTGACTCCCTTGAGTGGTCTACTCGTCGTCCGTTATTCACTCAATGATCTTCTGTGCGTAATGACTGACCATCCGGGATGCAAGTTGAATCAATCCAGTTACGGCCAGAACAGCGACGCACAACATAATGATGTTTGGATAAATCGAATTTGTGATGGCATACAGCAAAGGTAGTAGATACTTCCAAAGTAAGTAGATCGCATAGATTCCTGCTAGCGAAAAGAAAACCACAGAGAAAGCGAATAACATGAGAATGATTTGTCCATCTCGGCTTCCTGTTGTCACGCGGCCGATTCCATCACCAAGGACAAACCGCTTAACCCGTCCATGAAATCGGATGAAAAACCCGAAGAACAACATAAACACGGCAAAGGCTATGGCTCCGCCGATTAAGATGAGGAACACAACAATGTCTTGGCTGTTTTTAATCAAGTCCCAAATTCCGGTCAGGACCAGAAAATATCCTACACAAGCAGCGATGAACACGAGCAGTGTCAGAAGTTGGATAATGAAGGTGCCTGTTGTTGCACCAGAAAACAAGCTGTCAAGGTTCACTCCTCGTTTGGGTTTAGTTGAGGTTTCTTTTGGCACGGTCTTAATACCACCAGAAGCGAGTTATGTACCCACTCGCAGGTGTTGATACAAAAAGCTTCCGTCATCAGCCTGAGACAAAGGCTTATAGGACAGAGTGTCGGGAGAAACCTAGCTCCATCAGTAATTGTGCATGCAAGTGTGGCGACCATTCAATGGGCTCGTTAAACTCCCAGCAAAGGGAAATCCGACAATTAGCAGAAGAACAGAACATAGTGATTTTCGCCCATAATTACCAGCCACCAGAAATTCAAGACATCGCTGATTATATTGGTGACAGTTTCGGATTATGCCAAAAAGCCCAACAAATCGAAGCTAACACCATTCTCTTTTGTGGAGTACGATTCATGGCTGAAACGGCAGCAATTCTCAATCCTGATAAGCGCGTTCTGATTCCGGATCCCTCAGCCAGGTGCCCAATGGCTGCACAGCTTCCCGTAAAAACGATTCGCGAGGCAAAACAGAAGCACCCTGGTGTACCCGTGGTGTTATATGTTAACACCACCGCTGAGGCAAAGGCAGAAGCAGATGTCATTTGTACCTCGTCAAATCTTTGCACCATTCTCAATGCCCTCGATACAAACCCTGTCATCTTTGGACCAGATGGTAATATGGCGGATTATGCTCATCATATCTGCGAATATGACATCATTCCAATTCCTGAACATGGATTCTGCCATGTCCATGTCACCTTCAGTTTCGACCCTCAAACCCTTGCATTGAAACAGGAGCATCCACACGCAAAACTTCTCGTCCACCCTGAATGTGGTTGGAGTATCCAAGAACAAGCAGACTTCATCGGGTCCACCGGACAGATGCTTCAATATGCTCGTGAGAGTGAAGCGTCAACCTTCATAATCTGCACTGAAGTGGATTTAGTCACTCGAATGCGACGAGAAATCCCTGGTAAAACCTTCCTCCCCGCCCTCGACTATGCAGTTTGCAAGGCGATGAAAAAAATCACCCTAGACAAAATCAAAGCCAGTTTGGTTAAAGATCAGTTTAAGGTAACCGTTCCCACGATCATTGCCGATAAAGCTCGTACCGCCATTCAACGCATGCTTGACCTCACGACAATCAATGACTAGGAAATCCAACGGAGAGAAGGCTTTTAGAATCAGGCAACTCACTAGCATACTCGGAGTGAGCCCCATGACACCCAATCCACCAAACCCCCCACCAGAAATTCCCTCCCAGCTCATTCTCCATAAATTCTATGAAATGCTGGATGAAGATGTTGGGTTTGGGGACGTCACAACCACTGCACTCATCCCTTCAAACCATTTCGCTAAAGCACGTTTATTCACACGCCAAACCGGTGTGGTCGCAGGCCTTAGCATTACTTCAACTATCCTTCAAGATTTTGAGTGCACGGTTAACCAACTACAACGTGATGGTGATAGGGTCAAATCGAATACAACGCTATTAACTGCAGAAGGCCGGGCAACA
The DNA here is from genome assembly GCA_016840185.1 of Candidatus Hermodarchaeota archaeon. Next base: position 5,622 of record JAEOSV010000266.1, read on the forward strand.
ACTCTTCTCACCATCGAACGGACCCTCCTTAATCTTCTCCAACGAATGAGTGGGATTGCCACCGCAACCGCCAATCTTCTAACACTAGCTCAGAAGGCGAATCCTGAAATTCGAGTGGCGGCCACTCGAAAAACTGCTCCCCTTCTTCGGCTCTTCGATAAACTCGCGGTCATTATCGGAGGCGGTGATCCACACCGATGGCGATTAGACGATGCCATTCTCATCAAAGACAATCATCTGGTCTTCTACGCGAATCCCTCAGAAGCAGTTGAACAGGCTAGAAAAAATACTAGTTTTACCTCTCCTATTGAAGTTGAAGTCATCAACACCACCGAGGCCTTGAAAGTTGCCAAGGTCAACCCCGATATCATTTTACTTGACAACATGGCTCCCAAAGATGTTCAAAAAGTAGTGGACCAACTTCGAAACTCACATCCATCAATCCTACTAGAAGTATCTGGGAATATAACACCTGAAAATATTGCGAGCTATGCTGAGACTGGAGTCGACGTCATATCCGTGGGCTGGCTCACCCATTCCGTACCTGCCCTCGATCTAAGCATCGATATTACACCAATCCAACAAAAAGGTCAAACAGGAAGATGACTCATCGAATGAATTCCTCTCTCAATTATCAAGAAATCGAAAAAAACATGATCAAATGGCTACAAAACTACTTGGATGAAAGTGGTTGCACGGGATTTGTGGTTGGTCTCTCAGGGGGGATTGATTCGAGTGTCACAGCCGTGTTATGCCGTCAGGTCACAGACGCCACACTTGGGCTCATCCTTCCATGTGGACATACTCCCGAAGACGCTGTAGCAGATGCTCAAACTTTGGCACAACAATTCGACATTGAATATTCAGTTTATGATCTTACATCAACCTATGAGTCTCTCCTCCTCGCCTTGGGGTTATCTCCTGAAACACCAGTAACGATTCCCATTGCAAACATCAAAGCACGACTCCGAATGGTCACGCTTTATTATGA
>JAEOSV010000267.1 GCA_016840185.1 Candidatus Hermodarchaeota archaeon
CTATTTAAAACAATAGAGGGTTATGTATAAGTGAAATAGAGTGTTTAGGTCTCATCAGATACTTGATATCGTGTTCCTCGTGTGAAGCTTTTTTTCTTTATCACCATTTTCTTTGCTACTAACGAGTCTAAAGCAATCTGAACCCGCGCTTGGGGCCAGCCAGTGGAAAGCATTATCTGTTCTAGCGAGGCTTTGCCGTCTTTTCGGGCTGCAACATCGAGAATTGTAGCTTCATCCTCACTGAGAAATTCCTCGCGCAATTTGACTACTAGGGTTCCCTGAATTTCTTTAAGATGGATAGCTTCTTCCTTTTCGAGCTGTTTGAGTTTCTTTTGAAATTCCTTTCTTGAGAGCTTCCTAAACTGCACAACGTTATGAATTTCAGAATATAGATCTGCTACTGTAATAGTAGTACTTGTAGAACCACTAATCTGCCCTGGGGCAAGATGATACACAATATACTCTTGCAAGGTCTGGGGTAATTGGATCTCGATTTGAAACTCTTCTTTAAGCTGTTTGAGACGGGTTTCAGATTCGGCAAATAATTCAGATTTTGAAGGAGCTTGACTATCAACGTCTTCTAATCGTGCCCGTAAATTTTCATCTTTCGTCGGGTCCTGTGTAGCTGCCTTGGATTTCAAACGCTTTCCATAACGGGTATAGGCTTCATCGAGGTCTTTCTCTTCAGACGGCATTGGTATTGCTCCTGAGGAATCGTATATTATCTCTAAGAAGTGTCGTACTTTTAAAATCTCGGAGCAGCTCATATTGAATAGGGGTTGTATGAGGATTGATTGAAGATTACCCAGCAGTGTTCTATTCAACCAACCAAGGGTAATCGGCGTAACTCAGTAAACCAAGTTATGAGTTTCAAATCAAGGTCACTTGAATCCTCAACAATTCCTTCCAACATAGCAATAGAACGTGACTCTGGCTCCTGGCTTAGAGGAGGAATTGGATAGGATCGGGGACCAAATGCATCGGGAGGCACATGATACGACATCGTTCCATTATTCAAGCGTATCTCTGGAAACCGGAACTCAATATCTGTGAAGTTTTTCTTCAAGCGATCATAAAAGGGCGTGAGTATATCGTTTTGGGCCTTTGGGAAGTGCATGGGTTGCTCTAAAACGATACCCGTGAAACCGGTTTGCATGAAAAATTCGTTCTCAGGAGTAGTAAGGTCCAGCAAGCAGTAGGAATTATTGGAAAATGAGGTCACATTCAAGTCGAATGTGTATCCCCAGGACTGGTTTTGAGACATTGAAGTTGTAATGGGATTTGCTTGAAATCCGATGTGGGTTTCATTATCAATGGTTGGGTTTGGGTCTCCAGTAATAATGCTACCGATGCGAGTAACTTCGTGAACCGAAATGTTCGCTAACAAGATAGTATCATTGTATACCTGCTTTGGAAAGATAATCTTCGATTCACCATAATTGTAGATGTTTGTATCTGTGGCACTCAACGTATTGAAGGTAATGTTACAGTGAACAATCGTGGGTGTGTTGTAGGGCAGTGTGTCGTTCTCCGGGTGAATATCAAAAGTAAAAGTATACATATCTTCCATGGTGTCGGTTTGAAGCCAGATGTTATCAGTGCTATTGATGATGTAATCCCAAATCAATGAATAGTAACCCCGCATTGTCGAACCACCACGAAAATGCTGTTCTTCGTAGTCGAACCACATGTTCGGGTTGATATTGCCGGCTTCAAATTCAAGGCTATCTGATCCAATCTCCGGTGGAATATAGTATGCATTTCCAAAATAGTCGTAGAATAAATACGGGTCAATTATTGTGAAATTTACTTGATCTTCGAATGTTCTAGCTAAGGATACATTCAGCGGTTGGTTTCCACCAAAGGTGCCCCCACCATATCGACCAATCATATAATCAATTTGAACTTGACCTGCATCATTGATGAAAACGAAAAAGATGTCCTGCTGAAGGACATACACGTCACCTCGAAGACGCTCGGGTGGAGGAGGAGGTGGCTGTAGACTTATAACGACCCATGCAGACGCTCCAATTATCACGGCGAGTAATACGATGACTAAACCCATTCGAATCCATTGGGGCATTCGACGGGGTTTCTGCCTTTCTTGGCGGTCTCGTTTCCGCTGGAGCTTTTCAGGAACTCGTTCCAAGCGTTTCTGTTTACGTTTCTTCTCTTTCCGTTGTCGTCGTGACACAGCGAACAACCAACCTTTCAGGCGAGACCGTCGATTATGCTTCCCGTATTTCAACCTTACGGCTACGGCTACAAATCAAAATTCAGAGATTGTAACAGAGGCATCAGAAAATTTAAATGACCCACGACGAACAGAGGTCGCGCCATCTAATCGAATTCGATTGTGATAATGAATCGTGGCGATACAAATGTCAAAGAAGAAAGCCTCATCCGAAGAAGGTTCAGATGAACCAACTCCCGAAGCCCCTGAAAAAGAAGCTATGCCTGATCCAGCTCCTGAAGAGGACATTATTGAGGCAGAGGAAGAACCAATCGAAGAAGAACCTAAACCGAAAAAGGCTTCGAAAAAGCGGGCAAAACTATCTGTTCTTCAAGCGGCTGTGCTTGAAACTATTCGTGAGCGCCCTCAGCGTCCACGTGCTATTCAGACAATAATCCGGGGAACTGGTGGGGTTGATATCCCACGTAATGAAATAATTCGCTCTCTAAATGAACTTCGCCAGAAGGGTTTGGTTGATAAGGTCACAACTAAAGCCTGGCAAGCAAAATGAGTGGATAAGTAATCTACTTCTTCAACGACCTTTGAGTTCCGCTAATGCCCGTTCCGCAATATTCATTGCTTTCTGATATTTCTTCTCAGTTTTCTTGAGTTCAACTTCAAGTTTTCGAACTCGTGCATTGAGATTTTTATTCTCCTCTCGAAGTTCATGAAGCTTCTGTTCAGCCGCTTGGAGCTCTGAACGCAAAGCATGAACCTGTTGGGGCATTTGACCACTATTGGCATCCGCAGTGAGTTGTTGGAATCGTTGCACTGCAGCTTTTATTCGTCCAGCAAAATCTGTGCGTAAGCGAATTCGTCGCTTCTCTAATTCCTCCAAAGTTTGTTTTTCAGCAAAATCAAGGGGGTTGAAACCAGTTGCGCCATGTGTAGTTTCTCGGTTTCGAACATCTAGAAATACTGGCACTTCAACAGCGTCACCAGCAACTACAACCTGACCAGTATCAAGGCGCTGAATATCTTCAGCCCATTCTTTTGACAATCCTTCTGTGCTTGAGACTGTGATATCTACATCTCGAATATCGGTTAATTGATGAATAATCCATGTTCCGACCTGGCTCCGAACGGTTGTATCAAGGAGCTGCGGTTTCTGCGTGATTACGACTAAATTAGCAGCAAATTTACGTCCTTCTTGGGCAAAGAGCCGCATCATACCCGTCGTTGCAGCCTTCCCACGATTTGGCGCTAATGTATGGGCTTCATCAACAAAACAATAGAATGGAGGAATTTCACGATTTACCGCAGCATGATAAAGATCACTTAGGATTTCTTGTGATAGCGCTTCCTGAACACCTAAATCGAGACCACGAAAGTTGATAATGGTCCCCTGCCCTGACACCACTAAATCCTTCGGGTGTGTACCTAGTAGGGCTTCAATAGGAAGATCTGCACCAGGATTGGCATGCAAGTCTGCGAACTCGATTACGCTCATCTCATACCCTCGCGGCTCCACCTCGAACCGCTCATTACTTGCTTCCGCAGGGATTTTCAGACTCGAATACTCACCATGTCGATCTAGAACGACAATGGGGATTCCTTTCTTCAGAAATTCTTCCATAATTACAGCAGTTGTATAACTTTTCCCACTTCCCGTTTTCCCCACCACAAATAACCGGCCCAATCGTTTTACTGGTAAACGGACATGAACGATATTGCCAGAGATTTGTCCCATGTACGCCCCCTCATCAGTGGGGATATCAATCCCTAAGGCTGCACTCACAGCTCGTGGAGTTGCCTTATAGATCATCATTTCGGGATTAAACGGAGTCCGGGGCATTGGACCAACAACACTACATTCCCCCAACGTTTTCCCTTTTTCGCGCCACAGTTCTTTACAAATGAGCAAGTACTCTTCGCCCTGATGATTAATAGAAAGAAAATCGTTACGACCAACCTCGCCCTGCTTCGTCACCCGAATCTTCAAAGTATGGGTTGTTGTCTTTCCGACAACTTCGGCTACTGGTTCAATTTGCTCGGATTCCGGTGATGCTTCTGCAGGTCCAATTGGAGTATCCTCCTTTGTTGGGTCTTCATCAGGTGGGTCTGATGCCATAATATCTACCTCACGCGTGTAATGCCTTTGAAAGCACGCCCTTATAGACTTCGCGTGTCTTCTTTCCAAAAAGAATGTTAGACAATTTTCTCTCACTAAACTGAAACAACTCAATCTGTCTCCCCTCAAAGTCTCTCCAGACCCTTTCCCATGCACTCCACCAGTCCAACAGAACACTTTTTTCCTCTTCAACCACAGTCTGTAAGAGGGTCCTACCGTGTCAACAGAGATTACTATCGGAGAATTATCACCCAGTCTTGCATTTGGCGCTGCATATTTTTGCATTTCATCCATCGGCACTCGGTTAACCAATATTGCAGAAACCTACACCGAAGAAGGCTTCTTCGGCACCGCTACTGTATCCTTCCGTATGCCCAGCACCGACGATCGACTCGAAGTTACACTCCTCGTCGACTCTAAAACCCCCACCATTCAACTTGACATCACGGGAGGAGACGAAGCAAAACGACCTGATTATCTCACTGAAATTGCCCAACGGATCACTGAAATCCTTGAGCAGTTTAGCAGTGTCCCAGGCGTCAAACTTTCTCATGCTTCCAAAGCCGTCGTCGTTGAACGAAAAATTGACGAAGCCCTCAACCAGCTGCTCACCAACCCTGATTACCGCAAAGTCTATGTCCTAGTAGCTGATGCACGTGAACGCCTCATCCGCATCGGCGGTGAATTCCAACCTGCCACCCTTGAAATGGGAGCCATCCTCGAACCCCTTACCGGGAAAAACGGTCCAATCCCTGAAGAAAATCGCGAAGAACTTGCCCTCAACTTACTTCGGTGGAAGAAACAAATCAAAAAGGTCGTCAACCAACTAACCACAGAAACCGACAACGAAAACTAGCCCACACATGCTAGACGCCATACCGCCACTTATCCACTTTCTTATCCTTTTTTGTCTGTTTTTTGAAAACCTTGTAATGTTTCTGACAAAGGTAAAGGCGGCGTACCCGGTCATCATCAAACGTGGCTCCAACCGCCTGTAAGGCTTCACGAGCTTTATCCGCTGAAAACGATCGGGTTGCTTTTTCATCACAACCACTCACGCTGCACACCTTCCCTGTCTTTATCTTACCCATTTAACCACACTCCAGGCGCTCTAGCCATATTCAACCTTTACAGAGTCATGACCACATTTTGCGACGCAATCTAGACAAAGGAGGCATTCAGCGTCATGGATGGGTCCAAAGGGTTTGGCCATGACATCGATGCCAACAGGGCAAGATTGCTTACAGCGTGGAGAATCGCAGGTGGGACCAAGACATTCGGTAGCACTTCGACTAACTGTGAGGAAGCTGAATTGTCCGACAAGACCCATCATAGCGCCGGTTGGACAAAGATAACGGCAGAAGGGTCGGGTGATGAAAAGTGCCATGAATAGTATAACTGCGAGGAATCCGAGGCGGATATACATGGCCCAACTCCATGCAATGAAGGGAGGATTCCATTGTGTTAGTATTGGTGATACTATTCCATTGAGATAGAGGTATGGAAGTATAACAAAGAATGTGCCTGATGGGTTGAGGGCGGCCCAAAATGCAGTGGCAAACGCTGAACCGAAAGCGCCTTGTGATACTGCTTGTCGTAATCCTTCATCAATTCCGAGAAAGGTCCACATCCCGAGCCAGGCAATGAAAAATAGCACAATGAAGAGAATGACATATTTAATGCTCTTAAGGCGTTGATCGGTCTTTTTGGAAAGATATCGTTTTCGGATTGGAGTGAGGGCGAAGAGGTCTTGAACGAAACCAAAAGGGCAAATCCAGCCACAGAAACTGCGACCAACAAGTATAGGAACAATGAGGATGACACCAATGGCGATGTAGGGAAACATACCCTGTTGTCCAATGAGCTGAATCATATCGAAGAAGCTGGTGCCCGTGCCTTGGGCAATTCCTTGGGGCATATCGAATGGCATAGGAATATACGCAAAGATAGGAATGAGCCAGGCGATACCGGCGAAAACAGTATCCATGAGTGGGTCATAGCCGAGGACAAAAACAATACCTGCATAGAATAAGACAAGGAAGGCGGAGAGTTGTACAATGAATCGGATGACGCGAATAGCGAGGAGTTCTTCGAAGGTTTTTTTTACCCAGTAGTGGAGGGTTTTGTGTGGACGCGATTTTTCTAGGAGGTTTTTCTTCCATCGTGTAAAGGGGCGACCTATCCGGTCCCAGATGCGTTCATATGCTTCTTCTGGTTCGGTTCCGTTGTCGGTTTCACTCACAGTCGTTATCCCCTTAGGGTGGTATAGGTTGTGGGAAGTAAGGTGTATAAATGTCAGAAAAGACTTGGAGCCAAGAGCGAACTACCTCATGTTGCCCTAGTGATATTCCAAAGGCAAGCGCAGCTAATCCTACA
>JAEOSV010000268.1 GCA_016840185.1 Candidatus Hermodarchaeota archaeon
ACACGTTGAGCGGGAACCGGTCCACTGTAGATTCGGATATCCGCACCAAGATAGTATTCGATTTGGCGGTCCAAATGGGCTTTGTAGGTATTGGCTTCAACCGCGGAGAAGAAGGTGATGGAAAAGGTTAGGAGCAGAATAATGAGTAATGGAACAATGCGTGAACGTCTCACTTTGACGCTTTTGGCGAATATACTACTTTTTTGACCAAACACAGGACGAAGTAATTTTGAAAATCCTGCGATTCCAGGTCGGAGGACACGCGCGGTAGCGTCAATCAACAGCACCCAGAAGGCCACCATTCCAATGAATAGAAGGAGAGCCACATCGTCGGTTAGAGGAACTGGGATTACGATGTTTATTATGGGCCAGAATATGGTAATAATAATTAATATAGTGAAAACAACGACTGCGTAGATCACTTGAATCCAGGTACTGATTTTCCAGCGTGAATTGTCTCCGCGGATTGCTGAATATAATTCAGCTCCTAGAAATGAGCGTGTAATGAGAATTGTGTAGATGGCAGCAGGAAGGATGACAACGAGTCCTGCAAAAATCCATGTTAGTGGATTGAGTTGGGAAAAGCTCAGGTACCGAAGGAAAATGTTAATATCGAATAGGAGAAATGCCGCCGCAGACGGTATTAGACATCCTATGAGGATGCCAATGAACCCTCCTATGAGCAATCCGATGATGGCGAGTATGAGAAACTCAAGTAAAAGGGTGCCATACAGTTGCCTGTAGCTTGCTCCGCGAGATCGGAGAATGGCAATTTCGGGGCGACGACCCGATATGAACAGGGTTGTGGTAAACGTCGTTAGCAAGATTGACAGTATCACGATCGGTAAGACGAGAATACCCATTATTCGACGTTCATAATAAGCCTGGATAAAGTTGATGAGCTCATTTAGTGCTGAACGTCCACCCAGAAAAACGTCAAATGATTCTTCAATTGATGTAAAGACCTGTTCTAAAATCACAGGGGTTTGCTCTAATCCAATAGCGTAAAAGGGCGTTGGATCTACCTCAACGAGGAGGCGGGGATAGGCCACAAGGAGAGCAATGAAGTTGTAATCACCCGCGGTGAGTTCGGTACTTGAGAGAATCATGCTGTCGAGCCAACCGAAGACCACTTCCTGACCGGAAAAGGGTCCCCAATTCACTCGCGTCTGGGTCGGGAATGATTCAAGAAGGGGATCTAAAGTGGTTCGAACCTCATAGATACCTGATACGCGTTTATCCCCAAGATAGACGAGGTTAATTGACCCTATGTTACTGGAGTATCGATAGTTCCGAGCAATCGAGATATCGATATAGCTTCCAACCGAGATTTCAAGACCCATCACGGTTTCTAAATCTTCTACAACCCGACGACTTAGGAGGACCTGCCCTGGACCAACCCGGAAGCTCCCTTCAATGATGTCAAAGGACCGTTCAGCCCGAGAAAGAAAATCATTGTCTGTGAAGAACGCTTGGGCGTCTTTAATTCCCCGCATATAGGGCCATGGCAGATATTGCTCATTCGGGCGAAGATCCCGAACTTCAAACAGCCCAATAGACCCATATACGACATGCGAGGACCGAGTCGTTTCATGGGAGCTGACATAATCACGGACCGGGTATATGGCATTGGGATCATCAAACGGGAAGTTCGGGCTTTGCACACAATAGTAGTGGAAAGGTGTGTCGGCAAAATAATCGTCAACTGCAACCCGGGCACCAGTGTCGGTCCAAACAAAGACCGATGTCACTAAGGCCACACCTATCATGATACCGAGAAACAGACTTAGCGACCGACGTTTATGTCGCCGGATGCCGGTGAAGACATAGCCCAACACATACAAGTTTCGGGCCAATCCCCCCTTTTGGGGTAGAGATGACACAGGTATATCACTTGGCGTCTCATCTTGAACAGTTGTCTCTTCTCCGTTCGTATCAGCCACCAAGCTTAGGACTCCTTTCGATGAATAGTTTAGTGAATGATTCTTTGCAACTATGTTCGACGCCACGAAAACTGTGGGTTCCCCCAAAAACCTTTTGGAAGAGACAAAAAAATCAGGAAGCAACCTCGACGATTTTGCAAACACCAAAATCTCCTTAAGATTATCACCCTATTATTCAAGGCGAGGGTTCATAGTGACGACTTCAATTGAAATGGCTGACCTGACGAAACGGTTTGAGAAAATTACTGCTGTTGATGATGTATCTTTAGATGTTCGACGTGGTGAAGTCTTTGGATTTCTTGGACCGAATGCCGCAGGGAAATCAACTACCGTTAAGATAGCAGCGACTTTATTGGCACCAAGTAAGGGGTCTATTGTCATTGAAGGACATGACGTTCAAACCGAATCGGTTGAGGTTCGGGGAATTATAGGACTTCTTCCCGAGGATGGGGCTTCAACCCATTATGACCGGCTATCGGCTTACAAGAATTTGCACTATTTTGGCAGGCTTTATGATATCCCAGAAGAAACACTCGACGATCGAATCGAACAATTGCTTGAATTCTTGGAATTAACAGATCGACGAGATGATTCTCCCGCTACATTTTCTACTGGTTTAAAACAAAAATTATCGCTAGCCCGTTCAATGATTCATGATCCGAATGTCATCTTTCTCGATGAACCCACATCTAGCCTTGACCCAATTATGTCCAAAAGGGTAAGACAATTCATCGATGAACAAGCAGAAAGTGGACGACAAACGTTCTTTCTCTGCACACATCTACTCTCTGAGGTTGAGACGCTTTGTGATCGTGTTGGCTTTATTTCCAAGGGGCAACTGGTTGAAGTTGGGCGCCCAAAGGATTTGCGCCGCAAATTTTGGACCATACGAACCTTCGAGCTGCGTCTAGCTGATTCTGAGTTAGCCAAAAGCGTGGAAATCATAACTTCGACTGGTTTGGTCAAATCTGCTAGAGTCGAAGAAAAGAAGGTGCTTTTCGAAATCGAGGATGCTGAATCCAAGAACCCCCAGATTCTCCGAGCATTGGTTGAATCAGGACACAAAGTGATTGAGCTCCGAGAACGCATCCCAGATCTTGATGCCATCTATCATAAGGTAATTGGAGAGAATTAACATGTGGAAGAAAGCCTGGTTCATGTCACGTGTAGAAATGCGAATGGTGTTTAAAAGCCGACAAGTCCGAATGATTCCGATTATCATCGTTTTGATGTCTGTTGCGTTTGGCGGTTTTATGACATGGTGGATGCTCTCTATGGGATTGATGGACCCATTCACATTCAGCCTAATGATGAATAGCATTATGGGAGCCGTGATAATTATGCTTCCAATCATGCTTCCCATTCTGATCGCTGCGGATTCAATTGTTGGAGAGAAAGAACGTCACACGCTTGTCCCACTTCTGGCAACGCCCCTTTCGAATGGTGAGTTACTTCTTGGGAAGTTCCTGACAGCATTGATTCCTGGGTTGCTAGTGGCCTATGGGAATCTCGTGCTTGCAGTTGTTGTTGTGAATGGAGTAGTATTCTTCATGGCACCACATCTTCTGTGGGTTTGGCCAGATTTAGTGTCACTTTTACAGGCGATTGTGCTTCCCATTCTTTTCTCAGTTCTGGCAGTTGGACTAATGGTGATTATCTCCGGACGGGCAGACACTGTATATGAGGCATATCAGACGGGAGGAGTCTTAATTCTCCCTGGAATGGTCTTCGCGTATTCGGGATTCCTGGGAGGATTGAGTTGGCTTATTTTCATCGTCGGAGTAGTAATCCTTCTGATTGTTGATCTCATCCTTTTCCGGGTGGCTGTACGGTTGTTTAACCGAGATGATTTGATGACTCGAACAGGATAACATCCGTAAAATTAGAACAACATTATAAGACTGGACTTGTTAACAAGTCGATTGTGAGTTGATGTCCCATGTCGAAAGTGTATCGAATAATTGCCCGTGTGCACGAAATGCGAGCTGAAAAGGGCAAAAGCCCTTGCCGTCTTTATAAAGTCGGCGACGAATTTGATTTATCAAAACCAGAAGAAAAAGAGAAAGTGTGTCGTTGGGCGTATAACGCCATGTTTCCTTTCCTGACAATTCTTGAGTTTGATGGAAAAATTCCTTGGGAACCGGACCCAGAGCGTGGATATGTAGCATGCCCCGACCCTCATAACATCGTTGTGTTTGAGCTACGTCGGGAAGGTCTTCTCGAAACTCGAGAGTCCCCTTAGTTGAGTGATCTATCCTAACAGAAGGGGTACACAATAGAAAACCGATTACTAAAGCGCTGTTCCACATTGTGGGCAGGTTACACGGTTTGAGGAAACGAGTTTTCCGCAGATTCGGCAGGTGACCAAACGTACCTGGACGGCGACCGCGTCTTCAACTGACGAGGGAGTTAGGATGATTTTCCTTTCCTCGACGTCGATTTGGAATCGTCGTGGATGACCAAGTTCACGAAGGATGTTTTCGGGGAGGGGTAGACGATCTTGGTTGTCTAATTCGAGGACTCGAGTTCTTTCGAGTTGTTTGAGGTGGACTCCGGCGTCGTGGGTTCCGCTGATGATTCCATCACGTAGTTCGAGGGTTCGGCGTGCTTTGGAGGCGATGAGTTGACTGTGTGTGACGATGAGGAATGCGGTTCCAAATTGCTCGTTTAAGTCTTTGAATAGGTCAAGGATTTCTTCAGCATTAATGAGATCAAGGTCACCAGTTGGTTCGTCAGCAAGGACAAGTGAGGGATTATTCATCAAGGCTGATGCAATGGCGACACGTTGGCGTTCTCCTCCTGAGAGTTTACCTGGAATGTGGGTCATTCTGTTACTGAGTCCAACGGCTTCAAGCAGTTCGGTTGAGCGTTGCTTTCGCCATGACTTTGGGAAGCCAGCGATTCGAGCGCTGAGTTCAACATTTTGTTGAGCCGTTAGATGGTGAAGGAGGTTATCAACTTGGAAGACGAATCCGATGAATCCTCGACGGGCGGCTGTAATGGTGCGATCATCTAATTTTGAGATGTCTTGTTTGATATTTGACCAGTATACTTGTCCCGCACTAGGACGGAGTGTGCCACCGAGGAGGTTGACTAATGTGGTCTTTCCACTGCCTGATGGTCCTACCACTGCGACGATTTCGCCTTGGAAGATTTGTAGAGAAACGCCACGGAGGGCAACGGTTTCAATTTCGCCAGTCTGATAGATCTTGTACACATCATTGGCCATGAGAACGAGATCTTCAGGAACTTCTGCGAATTCTTCTTCTTTGACGAGACCGGTTGCGAGTTCAGGGATTTGTGTCATATTTAACGACTCTTTTTTTGACTATAGGTTGCGGAGGGCCCGACCAACATTGATGCGACCTGCACGACGGGCTGGGACATAGGTTCCTATACTCATACCGACGATGACAATGCCAAGCACGATGATTAGTACGAATATTGGTACGGCTAGATAGAACGGAACCACGAAGGGGAATGGAAAGAGGCTTAGAAGGACATTCATAAGTAGCCATGAAAAGGCGAACCCTAGCGCGAGTGCCACGAGAAATGAGGTTAGGATGAGCCCCATGAATTCTCCGAAGACTATGGAAACGATTTGTCGTCGAGTGCTGCCAACAGCACGCATAATTGCATATTCGGTTTGTCGTTCGGAAACGATGACCCCTACGAAGAGGGTGAGGGCAATGATGCTGATGAGTAAGCAGGCCAGAAAGCCAATGGACAGAATACTTACCACTCCGCGATTGAATAGGTAACCATCGGGATAAGCCTCTTCTAGCGAGAAAGTGGTGGGGGAATAAATGCCGGTTGGGAAGCCGAGTCCACTAATGTCGGATTTAACATTATCGATTTGGGTGTCACCATTTATCTGGGTTAGAATAAGTTGTGTGTTCGTCATATTCAGGCTGGTTAGATAACTGAGGTTCACAAAGGCATATTGTGAAGCCGCCTGAAATTGGAAGCCATTGGTTGTGTCCGGTGGCCGAATTGGATCGTCGGGATCGAAGTAACCTAACCCTGGAGCGCTTTGTCCGACGCCTACGATGTTGAAGAGGGCATCTTGAACCAGACCACCTCCACCTTGATCATAGACACGAATTCCAATATTGTTTCCAACCCCTTGACCTAATCGTTCAGCCATGGTGCGAGGAATAACCACGCCGGTGGGAGTATCACGCAGTCGACTGAGGACGGTCGCAGGAGCTTCTCCGACGAAGCTACTGGAATCCCAATGTCCAATATCGCCGTAGGCTTCTGTATCTATTCCGTAAATGGCAAATGATATGGATGCAATTTCGCCCCAAGTTCGGACGAGTGGTGTTGCTGATTCTACTCCGGGGACTTGGAGTATTTCAAGAACACGTGTAGATGGAACCCATCCGCTTTCAACCCGTACATCGGCTCCGATGAAGTATTCGATTTGTCGGTTGGCATTATCTTGGACGGTATAGGCTTCAACGACTGCAAAGACGGTTACGGAGAAGGTAAGAGTTAAGATGAGAAGAAGGGGTACAATGCGTTCTCGACGAGTTCGCATACTCTTTTCGAAGATGAAAGCCTTTTCCCCAAATACACTTCGAAAGCCTCGTGTAAGCCCCGCGACTCCACGGCGGACGATTCGAGAACCAGCGTCACTGAGTAGTGTCCAGATGACTACGGCGTATATGAATTGGAGTATAGCGACCATTGGTGTTGCTGGAAAGAAGAGTACCGCGTAGATAAATGCACCAAGTAGAATCATGCAGATAATGAAGTAGAAACTAATTGCTAAGAGATCGGATTCTCCAGGGGGATTTATACCGACCATGGCTTGGTAGATTTCGGTTCGTAGAAAAGACCTGACGTAAATGAGAGTGAAGACAAGGGGTGGAATAATGCAGCTTATAATTCCGATGAGCCAAGTTAGGGGTTCGAGTCTCACGACCGAAAAGAACTCCAAAAAGATATTGAGATCAAAGATTAAGAAACCCGTTGAGGAGGGAATGAGGGAGCCAACAAAAAGACTAAGAAACATGCCTAGGAACAACGCAATCGTTGCAATCACGATAAATTCCATAATGAATGCAGCGTATAATTGTCGAAAACTAGCTCCACGGGCCCGAAGTATCGCAACTTCTGATCGACGTCCACTTAGAAAGATGTTAGTTGCAAATGTTGTAAGAAAGATTGAAAGAATAATTACGGGAGCTACAAGGACCGCCATGGTTTGCCGAGAACGGTACGCCGCAATATATTGTGCAAGGTATAATAGCTGTCGTTCACCACCAATGATTAGATCACCTTGAAACGCTGTTTCAGCTTGCAATCTGACGTTATAGATAATCACTGGGGCTCGTTCGAGACCAAATGCTAAAACCTCAGCAGGATTTAACCGGACCATTAGCCGTGGAAAGATGGCATTTGTGGTTAACACATCACGTTGTCCAGTGTCAAGTTGCTCGTAATGAAAGATGATGCCGTCATTCCATCCAAAGACATTTTCTAATCCAGAGCCAGGATAGTTGGTTCGTCCAGTTCCAGAGAAGGTTCCATAAAGAACTGTATCTTCAGCTGGCAGGTTGTAAATTCCAACTACCTGGACGTTTGTAATATTGAAGCGGGCAATTTCCCCGATTGTAGATGGTTCATCATGCATTGAAGCAACTGCTACATCGATTGGATTACCAATTTCGATGGTTTGATTCAAAATCTGCTCAGCATCCCTTACAACGCGGGAACTTACTATACATTGACCTGGTTGAACAGAAAAACTACCAGTATAGTTAAACTTAGATTCCACTCTTGTGAGGAAGGAAGGGTCTACAAAGAAGGTTTGCAAATCCTTTACATTGTTTTCGTAGGGATAAGGATAGTAGAAATCACTGGCAGGGCGATTTGTGCCGTCAAGTATGCCTATTGATTGGTATATGACATAGGATGCTTCGTAGACAGATTGTGACATGAACCAGCTTTGGACTGAGAAAATCATCTGGGTATCAACAGGATATTCAAATCGTTGAATAACGTTGTATTGGAAGATGTTGTCGTCAAAGTAATCATCGATGGCAACTCGGGTGCCGGTATCGGTCCAGACGAAAACCGAAGCAACAAGGCACACGCCAATTACGATACCGAGTAGTAAGCTGAGTGACCGGGTTTTATGCTTGCGGATACTATTGCCCACATAACTGGCAATATAGCGTCGACTGCCTGTCGTATTAAGGCCGAGAGTCGACGTACCCGCCGGCTGGCTCATGACTTTGCCTCCTCGAGATCCGCTTCGCGCCCATACATGGATGTATCACTGTGAAGCTTTCCATATTGGAGCACTAAGATTCGATCTGCGGCACTCGCCACTTCAGGGTCGTGGGTTGCAACAACCATGGCCTTCCGTTGATTGTGTGCCAGTTCTTTGAAAAGGCGTATAATCTCTACGCCGGTGGCTGTATCGAGGTTTCCGGTTGGCTCGTCAGCAAGCATGATGACCGGTTCGTTGGCTAAGGCACGTGCGACTGCTACTCGCTGCATTTGCCCGCCTGACATTTCATTAGGAAATTGTTCTGCTGAGTCGCGCATTCCGACGACGTCTAATAAATCTAAAGCCCGTTGAATTCGTTCTTCTTTGGACATGTCCGCAAAAATCATTGGAACTTCAACGTTTTCTCGCCCATTCATAATATCAAGCAGGTAAAATCCTTGGAAGACGATACCAATTTTATGGCGACGCATTAGTGATAGCTCTTTGTCACCCAATCCGTTCAATGTTTCGCCATCGATTTTTATCTCACCCTCGGTTGGCTGGTCTAAAAGGGCAAGCAGGTTGATGAGGGTGGTTTTCCCACTTCCACTCGCGCCAACAATGGCAACAAATTCTCCCTGGCGAACTTTGAAGTCTAACCCCTTTAATACTTCAACTTTGAGGTCTC
>JAEOSV010000036.1 GCA_016840185.1 Candidatus Hermodarchaeota archaeon
CTGCTGTCATTCCTGCTGGTCCACATCCGATTATAATGAGGTCGCGGTTCTCAGCCATTTCTTCGTTCACCTCTTTTCTGTGAAACAGTATGTCGGCTATTTCTAAGTTTTGGCTTTGCACGTCAACTGGTTTGAAAACAAGTTGGGTTTAGAGGTCTTGGATTGTTCCTTGGGCAATGCCTTCTAATTTTTCGACCGCTTCTTTGTAGCCACCGGCGTAGATGATGTCACCAGGAAGTAATTTGAATCGCCCTCGTGGGTCATAGGTCCAATGATCATCTCGCTTCACGGCAAAGATTCGGGTTCCATGATCTTCCAACCGGAGTTGTCCAAGGGTTTTGTTCGCAAGAATCGAATTCGGATCGATTATTTGACGGCTTACTCGTTCGTCAGCATCTTTCAAGGCAAGACGCATAAGTGGGTGGACATCAACGCCTCGCAATACAATCTCTGCCATTTGGGCCGCAGCATCTGCAAGATTTTCAGCGGCAACACCAAGTCGAATCAGACCCAATCGGCGTTTCTCTTCGCCTTCCTCCAATTCTAACCCAAGGACCTCTAATTCAAATTCGGTATGGAATTTGTCAAATTTCCTTTCCAGTTCGAAGATGTCTTCAGCGATATCCTTGTTGTTTGTGAGGAGGGCTGTATAAGCTAGGTTGATGAGGAGTTCGGAGGTGTCTTTCATTTGTATGAGCATCGCTAGGATGCGTTCCTCCGGCGTTTCTTCCCCTTTGGGGGACTTAAGCAATCTCTTCAAGCTCACCGGCTGCTAGCCTCTGCAATTTCTTTATACTATCTGCTGAACCTCGAGCAATGACTCGGTCTCCCTTTGTAATTTCGAAGGATTCAGGTGGATTGATTGTCCATTTCCGTTTTCGTTGAATCGCTATGATATCTGCACCGATTTCTTCTTCGAGGTTAATATCAGCTAACGTCTGCCCCACAAGGACTGATTTTTTAAGTATCGTAGCACGTCCAACAATTTCCTCTGCCTGGCTCACAGCTAGCCAGAGAATTCCGGGAATACCGATATCATGTAAAACTAGTCCGGCAATATCCGCAGCGGCATCACTGATTTTATTGGCTGCGGAGGCCGTCTTCATGATGCCTACTATTTGTTCAGCATCCTTTTTGTCTCGGACTGCTAAAGACGCGTTCATGAGTAGTAGGTATCCTAAGTAGTCAACGCGTTCTTCCATCTCCATGACTTCTTCAGCCAATTCTCGGTCATTGAACATAACTGCTGAGTAGGCTAAATCAATCATGAGTTCGCTAAGGTCTTTCATTTCGACCAGTAGGTCGCGCACGGGTATCGGTTGATACTCAACTTCGTGAAGTTCCTCTTGCATAACGGTGTCACGGGCTCCCAGAGAAAATGGAGGTCCATTACTTCCAATAAGCTATCTTTGAAAAACAGGCTTTTGAGTGTTTCGCGTTATCCAACGATACAAAGAATCTTAATAAGCACAAGCATACTGGGGGATAATCCAGCAAAGAACGTGATTCCCGTGGTCATCGGACGAACAAAAGAACAATTCAAAAGGATATTCTCTCCTGTCGCCCGTGTCGTTGCGAAATCACGGATTCCACCAAATGCTCTGACGCTTCTTGGACCGGTTGTCGCGACGTTGGCAGCCTGGATGTATATTCAACAGCAGCTTGGTCTAGCCATTCTGTTGCTCCTACTCTCAGGGTTTGTCGATGCTCTTGATGGGGCTGTTGCTCGAATAACCGGGAAAACTTCTGCTTTTGGAGGAGTGCTAGACAGTATTTGTGATCGTTATAGCGACGCCATTGTCCTGTTTGGTATCATCTTTGGAGGCTGGGTATCTACCTTCTGGGGAATCATTGCCATTGTCGGAAGTTTACTTGTTAGCTATACTCGTGCTCGGGCTGAAGCCGCGGGTGTCACCCAACTCGGAATAGGAATTGCAGAACGTCCTGAACGGATGATTATCCTTATGGTGGTAACGCTCCTCCAATATCTCACCGTTATTGGGATTCTCTTTACACCACCGATCTTCTACGGGCTACCTAACTGGGTAGCATATGGTGTTGTGCTCATCGCGATACTCGCCCACATCACTGTCGTGCAGCGAACAATTGCTGCATACCGGGCGTTGTCTAAGATGGATTCAGAGTCTTCGCCAGAATCTCAAGATACTTCCTAGCCTGCTCCAAAGTCTCTCGACCCATTTCGGTTATCCGATAATACTTCCGTGTGGGTCTACGTCCCTCTTTGCGTTCCACACTCAATTCGACGAGGTCATCACGTTGAAGCTTATAGAGTAAAACGTAGGCAGTAACCGAAGCCATTTCTACCCCAAATCGTTCCTTGATCACACCTCGCAACTCATATGCAAAATAATCCCGTTCTTCTAAAAGCGTCAGGACATACAACCACAGATTCTCTTTCGTTGTCCGCGAAATAAGCCGTCTCATTGCCTTCTTATCATGATTTGAATATTCTTCAACTGCCCGAAGAAAATCCGAATTATCAGTCATTACAGTCAAAACTCCATAGCTTCATCGCTTTTCTTTCCGACGCATCAACTCAACTAGAATTAAACTAATCACATGACTTCCCAAAAGGCTTCGCGTTCCTATACTAACCTCTTGAATCTGATGTGAATCCAATGCCTTTTCATGCTCTGCGGACAGACCCTGATCATCACCCAAAATGACTACGATGGGCTGATCAAGATCCAACTCAACCTGATCAAACGGTTGACCGGTCTCAACCAAGTACAGGACCTGTTTCTTGTTCTGGATTGCCCTCTGTAACGTATCTTGAAAATCCTTGGCTTCAAGAGTAAATGGGGGCCACTGTGGGTTTTGCGAAATACCTCGTTTTCGATATCCCTGAAGTAACCCTTTCAGAATAAGTGCACATTCAAGTTCACTAGCTGGAAACTCATCGGAAACAACATTATCTACGCGAAGACAAAGCGGAGGGTTGGGAGGACCTCCCAATACGGCGTTGACTTGAATGAAAGGAGCTAAGTCTGAGATAGTCCGATAAGCCGATACAAGACTACGACAGACAACATCTAAACGCCCACTAGTTCCTGGAAGATCGCGGATAAGGAAATCATCGGCGGTATGTGCCCGAAGTGCATCGATTACAATTGTCAATTCCAATCGTTTCCCCTCCGTCAGCTAGCCATCTGCATCGAATGCAGTTCGAAATTATAAGCTACTGGCTATCGACTTTTACGGTCTTTCCGACTGCGAATGGTCACTACACCACGATGAACTGCACAACTGATACAATACCACTTTGTCACACGACGAGCAGGAATAAAAGTGCCTGAGCGACGAAGCTCCCGCGCCATCTGCGGGTCGACAAAAGAAGCACGTGTAGTTCGTTTCTTAGCTTTATCACGAGGAACTACTTTGCCACATTGGGTGCACTGAATGGTGGCTCCACGACCGGTCGAGCCTTTACTGCGTCCACCACTTTTCCGTTTAGATGGCAATATACAATCATCTCGAAATTTCACAGCAGTCGCTGTCAACTGTTGTATCAGTTGAGTTCACGACCACCTGACTGGAGCATGCTGCCTTACTTCAAAAACTTTGTGTTCACACAGACGCTTTAATCAATACTCCGACCTGTTTCACTAATAGGATGACCGAAGCATTCGAGTTTAAATGCCTTATACCACCCAAATGGAGTTTGGTGGACCACAAACCCTTGGTCCTGTAAAGCCTGGGAGAGTTTTTGAAGCATACGCACGGCGAACTTGGGTTTAGCGAGTTTTCGAGGGAAAATATGGGCATGAGGATACAGGACAATATTTGTCACTTTGACTCGTTCGGCTACGACTCGAATTTCATCAACAGCTTTCTGAACAACCTCAGAGAGTCGTCCTTCATCAGAGGCTTCAATCGCGCAGAATACGGTTAGGCAGTTTTCGAAGTCTTTCCATTCTCCCTCTTCTGCTTCATCTCGGACACTGATTTTCACGGCTTCTGTGGGTTTGTAAGCTAGATTTCCATGAAAAATTAACAATCGCATTTTTAATCACGCTTTTTTCCTAAGGTCTTTGATTGCGTCTTCAACTAAATGGGTTCCTTGGTTTGCCAAAACCTTTGCTCGGGGTTGGGTTTTCGCTTCGGCAAATATCCGGAAAAGAGGTTCCGTTCCTGAAGGACGGAGCAACACCCACCCATCTGAATACCGAAGTTTTAACCCGTCGGCACCATTAACCTTTGCATCACTTGGAATCATTTTCTTGATATAATCAAGTAGCTGGCCCTTTTCTTGATGTGTACATGGGATGCCGTCCTTTACTTGGTAATACGTAGGAAACTGACGATCCAATTCATCCAATGGAGTGTTCTCATCGGCTATTAGATTTAAGATTATGAGTGCAGTGAGTAAGCCTTCACGAGTCCACGACCATCCCCGATATATCACACCACCATTTTCTTCGCCACCAATAGCTGCATTCGTGTCTTTCATCTTTGAGACGACAAAGGGTTCACCTACTCGGGTTTCGACGACCTCTGCATTCAAAGTGAGTGCGATATCATGGATTACATCACTTGTCGCTACTTGAGTAACAATGCATTTCGGTGCCTCCTGAAGGTCTCGAATTATATGGTATGTAGCAAGGGCGAAAACTCGATCACCTGTTAGAAATCGACCTTTGTCAGTAACAAAGACAATACGATCCGCATCGCCATCCCAGGCCATTCCACAATCCAGATTGTTCTCTTTCACGCATTGTATTAATTGTGAAAGAGTGGCTTCTTTCGGTTCAGGTGAACGGTGTGAAAATAGTCCATCGGGTTCACAAAACAACAAGTTGGTCTGTGCACCTATCGCGTTCAATAAAATTGGTGCAACCATGGTTGCAGCTCCTCCTCCACAATCTGCTGCAACCCGGAATTCACGCTCTTTGAGTTTTTGCTCATCAACCTGGGACAACAATCCTTCAATGTATTGAAGCCTAAAGTCTTCAGCAGGAACAAGGTGTCCACAAGCTTGCCATGATGGTTGCTTTTTCTTTTCTGTGAAATAGTGGGTTTCAACTTGACGTTCCATTTCAGGGGTGAAGGCCGCACCATCTGGTCCCCATAACTTAATGCCATTATATTCAGGGGGGTTATGGCTTGCTGTAATCATTACTCCGCCATCAAGATTGAGTTGAGGAATCGCATAGGAAAGCAACGGTGTCGGTACAAGACCCAGCAGGTGTATGTCACATCCATTGGCCATGAGACCTGCACTGAAAGCAAATCCTATCATTTCGCTTGATTTTCGAGTGTCCCATCCCAAACCAATGGTCTTGTCGTTTCCGAAATACCCCGCTAATGCAAGACCCATGTCGTGGGCAACTTTTGAAGTAAGTTCTTTGTTGACGATCCCACGAAATCCCTGTGTACCAAATAGTCGGGTCACTGCAGATTCCTCTCGTACCCTCAAACTGACTTGTGAATTAATTAATGTGTGGGGTAGTTAAGATCAGCCTAGTAGGCTTAAAACATGTTAGCGGGAACGTTTTGTCGAGAAACGAGTGATCGGGTTTCTTCGATGTGTGTACCGATTTCTTTACGGATGGCTTCAATGCGGTCGGACTCGAGATAGGGCTCCATGGTCCATAGTAGAAGGCTGGTGTAGAGTTCCTTCGGGTCCAATAGTTCCTCGATATTTCGGATGGTCTTCATACGGAAAAGATATTCATCCTCATACATTGTCACGATCTGTCGGAGTTTTCGGCTCAAGGCGTCGACGTTTTCAACCAGTTGACTGACTCGTGCTTCATCGGTGCCTTCAGTTCCCAAGAGGGAGGCTCCGCGCCGTTGTAATTCAGAGACGCGCTTTTCCATTAGGCGCATTTTGCGAATTGAACTTTCAAAATCCGATGCCAGAGCCAGTACTTTGGGAAGAACCTTATCGAGTAGTCCCATGTTCTTGGTGATGGCTCGATCAACAATTCCATCAAAGGATGTAAGTTTTCCAAGGTCTTCGAGGTTGCGAAGATAATTGATTTTGGATAATGAGCCTAGGATAACTCGGATGGGTCGGAGTGAACTGCGATGTGCTGATTCCCAGCGATTCATGGCATCATCTAAGCCACCTGTGACTTCACGCATCGAGCGTCCAAACTCACGTATGACTGCAGCAAGATGGTCTTCATCAATTGACGTAGAACTCCCGAGGGAATCCGTAGACTTAACGACCCGCATCCTAATCTCCTAAAAGGAGTCTGCCAATTTAACTTCTTTGCTTTATGCATTGCAAAAAAAACCGTCTATAAAAAGGGGTTTAAAAGC
>JAEOSV010000269.1 GCA_016840185.1 Candidatus Hermodarchaeota archaeon
GGTATATGGTTTTTTCAAATATTAATTTTGAAAGGAGGTAGTATGAATACTTTAATCAAACGTAAATCAGGATTTCCGTTAGTTTTTCTTTTACTCATAGTGTTTAGCAGCGGAGTTGTTTTAGGTGACCTAGATTTGGGGACACTGATCCCTTTAGATGATTCTGTTCAGACTCAATCCTCCAGAGTCGCTTACGATCGGCGGACAGGGCAGTTCTCCACCACGGTTACAACTACCAACATTTCGGCTGAGGCAATTCCTAGTCCCGTCTACTTGGTGATTGAGTCAATAAGCTCCCCTGCAGTCACTGTAGCAAATGCCGACGGCTTGACCATTGATGGAAAACCATATTTTCTCCTTCCGTCAAATGGTGAATTTGTATCAGGGGAGTCAGTATGGGTTAGGATTGCTTTTTTAAATCCACAAAGACGGCGGTTTAACTTCGCGCCCAGGGTATATGTGGAACCACCACTCGAAATCACCTTGGATCAAGGACTATCTACCATAGATGTGGAGGAGGGTTCGTCAGAGAACGCTGCCACGCTAATCAATCTCTTCAATCCCCAAGGTGCATCAGTAACTCTTAGCGTCACGGCTGTTATATCGCCTGATAACGGAGGATTGGTTATTACGAGCGACTATCCACCCTCAGGATATAGTGCCTCTGATTCGACCACCTTTGTCTTGAATCAGTCGTTCGAAGGTGTTATTGCAGGTGATTATCTCCTCACTACCACTGCTCAGGTGGTGGGTTACGACCCACCAATTACGACATCCAGTGCTATGACAATCCGGGTTTTCTCTTATGGTGGGGAACCAACGATTCTGCCTCTCGGTTGCGCACCCGGTGGTGTGCAGGTCGGGGTGGACACAGCGGTTACATTCACCTCAATGGTGGTCAACTGCTTCGAAGCTGCACCCTACTTATCTCTGCATGTTGTCGAAGGGGCAACCGATACTGTTGTCGCGACCATGGTTGACGACGGAACATCCGGGGATATTCAAGCAGAAGACTTAGTTTATACTTGTATCCTAGACGTGGATAGCCAAATGCCCGGGAAGATGGTTTTTTACGCATCAGGCGTGTTCTCAGGTGTTTCGCAAGTGCTTAAGTCAACTGAGTACGCTCTTCCGGTCTCTACATTCCCAACAGATCTCGAACCTTTCGAAGTAACGGAAATCATTAGCGACACGCAAACCGGGGCGCTGCTCGTCTGGGATGAGATCCTTGTTGAATTCGTCGATGGTATTATGGAGAGTGAAATAGAACAGATTGCAGCCTCGGTTAATGGAACTATAATCGGTGCTATTCCGGCAATAGGATTCTATCAAATTCAGGTTCCTGTAGCGAGCAATGCAGATAGCATCTATGCCGTGATTAACCAAATTTTGGCGAATCCTGGGGTCCTGTCAGCCCATCCAAACTTCATAATCGACCTTTCTGCATTCACACCTGACGACACGTCATACGGCAATCAATGGGCTCCGGAAAAGATCCGAGCTGATGAGGCTTGGGCTATTGCTCGTGGAGGAGTTCCTATAGCTATCATAGACTCTGGCGTGGATTATGGTCATCCCGATTTAGCAGGAAAAGTAACCAAAGGTCATAACTGGAGTTCGATTTTTAGCTTCAATGATCCCAAAGACGACTTTGGACACGGAACTCATTGTGCTGGCATAGCCGCAGCAATCACAAATAACGATGAAGGAATCGCGGGTATATCATGGCATAGCAATATCCTCGCCCAGAAAGTTTCAATGAGTTTGCTCCTTGGATTAGGACAGGGAGCCGCGGCAATTCTTGATTCGGCAAATCGTGGGACGAAAATTCTAAGTTGCAGTTGGGGGGCAAATTTAATTCAAGTGTTGCTTTTAAACATTTTACAACAAGGTTGGCAACTAAATGCGCTTACTGGAGCAATTATTTACGCAAATGCCAAAGGTTGCCTAATATGTTTCGCAGCAGGGAACGACGACTCGTTTCTTCCCGGTTGGCCAACAATTCTACCAGGCGTCTTTGTCGTTGGTGCAACTAATCAGGCCGACGGGCGGGCCTCTTTTGGAACTAATTCCGGCAGCAACTATGGGCCATGGGTGGATATAGCAGCTCCGGGTACTAGTATATACTCCACCATGCCCACCTATAATGTTACTCTGAACAACCCCCCATACAACTATAGCCAAGACTATGATTACCTGTCTGGCACATCTATGGCTACTCCATGTGTCGCTGGGGCTGCGGCTGTGCTATGGCAGAAATTCCCAACTTGGACATCCGGAGCTGTGGCAGCACGACTGAAGAAAACAGCCAAGCCCTTACCAGGTCTTGACCTTGGTAGCGGGCGCGTTGATTTATTTGAAGCCATTTTCAATGGAAGTTTTGAAGATGGTACCAACGGTTGGAACACAACCGGTACGGCATCAGCCATTACATCGCTGGGACCGATCAATCCGGTAGCTGGAAAGCGAATGGGAATGATCAGTTCTGGACCAGACAACGCACAGGTTCAATCTTCCATGGAACAGCCCATCGCTATACAAGCGGGTGTCACCAGCTTTCCAATCAGCTTCAACTACAATTTCGTTACAGAGGAATACCCGGAGTGGGTGAACATGGGGTACAACGATAATATGCACATCGAGTTGGTGACCCCAAGCGGATCAACCGTCACACTTGCATTTGAAGATATTGATCATTCGACATACACACTTGTAGGTGGTATAGATTTTCCGGGAGGTGATAACACTGTAGGTCAGACAGGTTGGA
>JAEOSV010000037.1 GCA_016840185.1 Candidatus Hermodarchaeota archaeon
AGGAGGAAGTACTTTTTTCGATTAACTCAAGGAGAGGTTGGGGTCCTTGCGTGACAATTTTAGTATTGACTTGTACGATTTCATCGGTGATTTCATTCCCTCGGACTCGGCGTCGTCGCCGTTCGCCAGGGTTAGTTGGTTTGTAACCGATGCCACCCGTTAACAGTGGGCGTTTACGCACTGCTCCGTGAACATCCGGACGCATGGGAGTTCCAGTGCCGTCACTACCGCCGGTTATTTTGAATTGGTATCCGCCAAAACCGAGGGATTCCCCTTCAACGATTTCGCCAATGAGTTTTCCGTGAAGGATGCGGCTGCGTTGCTCACTGAGTTCTAGCTGGATGGTCTTTCCAGTTTGTGGATCACCGATGACTAAACGAATTCGGGGCATATCTGAGACCTCAATGTGAACTTTGATTGATTATCGTTTCCACTTTGAGTGGAGCGATGATAAATTCGTAGCATGGAATTAGCGCTTATCAATCTTACCATCAAATGAGTGAATGGGGGATGCGACACTCCAAGAAATTGGAGATTTATACGCCCCAAAAGGGTTGGACATGCTTACGTTTGAGTTCTAAGAATTCTTGGAGTAATTCTTGTTCATCAGCGGCGAGTTTGTCTTTGAATTCTTGATTGAGACGGATAACCATCCCTTCAGGCAAATCGATGTAGAGGACATCACCTTCGTCGATTTGACGACCCACCGTGGCTCCACGAATTGAAACCGCAACTTCCGCACCAATGCGAGCCGTGGGAATAGTTTCCCCTTTATCTTGAATTTGTTGAATGGTCCCTACCTTTCGATTATCCGGATTGATGAGTGTGCTTTTTGCGCTAATTCGTCCAGCAATGACTTTTACTCCAACCACAGCTGGATTACTTTGCCGAAAAACGTAACCTGGGAGAATTTTGAATTTTCCTGGAAAAATCAGTTCCTCAAGCATGGCTTCTTCGAGTTTTCGCCGTTTATCAGACACCCAATTCTCATACTGGTCCACAAGGTTGTAGATAATCTGGCTTTGGAAAATTGGTACTCCTAAAGCATCGGCTTCATTAGCTGCATCGGGTAGCGGTCGAACGTTAAAGGCGAGAATGACACCAACGAAAGGATCATTCTCATATACCGTGGAAACAGCCTTCACTTCCTTTTTTGAGATGTCGCCGATGTCTGCTCTTCGAATCGGAATCTCCCGTTCCTTGAGATACTCTATCAGTGCTTCTAAGGACCCCAAGGTATCGGCTTTAAGCAAAACCCCAATTCTATCAGTTTCAATCCGGACTGCTTCCATATCCTGAATTATTCGCTCTTTCACCGATGCAATTTCATCTTCTGTATTCGCAACAAAAAGCCCACCACCAGCAATGGCAGTTTCTAATTCGGGAGCAGCGATTTTAATGCCCGCAGCCGCGATGACTTCTTTTACGGGTGAGAAGCGTTCACGGGGATCTCGAATCTCATCAAGTGGTTTAGGCATCAGAAGTGCTCGAACGTGAGTGGTAATGGGCTCAGGAAGCCCGCCGACCACAATTGTGTCACCGTGATTGAGTACTCCATCATAGATGATAGTATCGACAGTGACGCCTAATCCAGGTTCCTCTTTTACCTCTAGAACCACACCTTTTGCCGGACCTTCGGTTGTTTGTAGTTGCTCTTCAAGATACTGTTGAGCCAAGCCAATGAGCACTAAGAGTAATTCTGATATCCCTTCACCTGTTTTCGCACTGGTGGGGACAATGGCAACCGTTTGAGAAAAATCGGTGATGCGGTCATAACGTTCGGACTGGATGCTTTCCCGTGAAAGTTCTCCCATAACTTCGTAGATTTTGTTATTTAACTCGGTTTGGACGTATTCCGATTGTTTGTTGATTGATTCAGTGACAACCCATGTTTTTTGGGGTTTCCAACCAGGGAGGCGATCAACTTTGTTAAGAGCGACTAAAAATGGAGTTTTTCGAGCTCGTAGAATGCGTAACGATTCATAGGTTTGAGGTTGAAGCCCATCGACGATATCGATGACGAGAATAGCAATATCTGCAACCGCCCCACCCCGTTTTCGTAGATTGAAAAAGGCAGCATGCCCTGGTGTGTCAATAATCAGTAATCCAGGAAGCGTCAGGTCACGTTTGAAAGTTTTCATGAGTGGACCAACGAGTTCTTTTACGGTTGCCAGTGGAAAGAAACTTGCCCCGATTTGCTGAGTAATTCCGCCAGCTTCACGTGCTTGCACTCCTGTCCCCCTGATTTTATCGAGTAGGCTAGTTTTTCCTGTGTCGATATGACCTAACATGGTGACAATGGGCTGGCGAATAGGCATCGACGACACCTTCTGTAAAACGTTATTCAAAGAGGGAACTCTAAATGGCATCGACCTGTCTACAATATTTAAGACTTATGTCCTTGGATGGGAAAATCAGTTGAATTTCTTCTTCGAGGGAAGGTTTTTTGTGAGAGAACTCTGTTGTGCCTTCACGAGGTGTAGCTAATGGAACAGACGCTACTTATCCTAAAACCCGATTCCACTATGCGAAGAGGAGTAGGTGCTGCAATATTCGACCAAATTCTCTGTTCTCTACCAGATGTGAAGCTGAAGGGCTTTCTGGAAATTGCGGTTCCTGAACAGTTAGCAGCAAAACACTATGCCATCCATGAAGGCAAATTCTTCTATCCCTGGCTTTTACAATTCATTCAAGTAGGCAATGTCACCGCAACCGTGTTAGAGGGCGAAAATATTGTGACTCGCCTCCGTGAAGTACTCGGCGCCACTTTTGTCGAAAAAGCTAGCCCAGACAGTCTTCGAGGGAAATACGGGATTGTGGGAGGCGTCAACGTCGCTCATGCATCTGATGAACCAGCCAATGCTAAAAAAGAAATTTCCCTCTGGCAACAAGAAGCCCAACTAGACCTCGAGCAAGATGGGCTTGACCCAATTAACGCTTATATCATAAAATGGCTTGAAACACCTATAACGGCTACGGACCTTATTCGCCAAATTTGCCAAGATTATACCAGCGAATACCTGAATCGAGAAATTTACCAGGTAGAAATTACCGAACTTCTTGTTGAAGAATGCCCTGATTGGACTACACAAGAGCTTAACAATCTCTCCGATGCGATATTGGGAAACATGGACTTGGATCGAGATAAACCGGGAACTCCAACAGAAAAACCTAAACAGGAAAGTGAAGACTAGTCTTTTTTAGACTTGGATTTCTCAGTGGTTTTCTTCGGTTTCGTTTTAGTTGAAGTCTTTGGTTTTGCTTTCGCAGTGGTCTTAGGCTTCGCCTTGGGCTTAGTTTTAGGCTTCGTCTTCGGCTTAGTTTTAGGCTTCGCCTTGGGCTTAGCTTTCGCCTTTTTCTTCTTTTTCGCGGCTTGTGCACGACGGCGTAATCGTTCTTCATAGACTTCTGTCCACTTTAGACGCCTTGCAGTTCGCTTCAAAAGAGTTTGACTTCGTCGACATTTACTTGAACACAGATAGAATAGGCTCCCATCGTTTTTCACATAAATCGAACCAGTACCGGGTTCAACATCTGTGCCACAGAAGGTGCAGGTGTATTTCTTAACCATTCACTATCCCAACCTATCAGGTTCTAGGGTGTCCGTATTTTCCGTGCCTCGCGTTCGGTTTCCCGAAGGACTAAGATATCGCCTTCACGAATGGGACCCTTCACATTTCGGGTGAGAATACGGCCTTGATCGCGGCCTTCCAATACACGTACGCGTACCTGGATGATTTCTCCTGTAAGTCCAGTTCGTCCCACGACCTGGACTACTTCGGCAGGTATGCCCGTGTCTTCTGAACTCATTTATGTGTCACCCATTCAACGGTGCTCATTTTTGAAGGTCTTTCAGTTTCTTGGCGAGGTCATCGATAATCTTCTGGGCGTCTCCCGCATCTATGATGGCAGCAGAGGCTGAAGGGACATCGATACCGAGAGCGGTCCCCACCTTATTTTTGCTGGCTACATAGATGAAAGGAATATTCTTTTCTTCACACATAACGGGAAGGTGAAAGATGATTTCCGGAGGATCTACATCTTCAGCAATGACGACGAATTTTGCGATTGCGCGTTCAACAGCTTTGGTCGTTTCGTTTGTTCCTTTTCGAACTTTACCAGTATCCCGTGCAATTTCGATTATTTCATATGCAATGTCTTGCAATTCTTTTGGTGCAGTAAACTTGACATGTGGTTTTGACAACAAGAACACCTCATGGTGTATTCATCGGGTCTTGTCGAAGCCAACAGCCAGAAACTAATTCGACCCGAGGCTGTGGCGACAGAGTAGCAAACAACACGGCATTTAAAGCTTTTTCTTCTCACAGCCCTTTTGACTCGAAATTATTTTCGAATGCGCCGATCCGCTTTGAATTCAATGAGGTCCTCATAAACACGGTATTCAAGCCATTCTCGGGTTCGTCCAGATACGACTAAAGGCGCTTGTGATAATTCTTTAAGATTAGCGGCACCCACAAGAAACATTGCTGCCTTTAGACCATGAATAAGGGACTCTAAGAACAGTTGAACTGCCTTGGCGTCATGAATGGCTGGTGAAAGGACAGGAAGCGCAACTCCTCCAAGATTTGCTCCGATGGCTATTGCTTTGGCAATGTCGATACCTGTGCGTATGCCTCCGGAGGAAATAACCGGAATTCGTTCCTTCATTACGTATGCTACTTCGAATGTAGCAACTGCTGTCGGAATTCCCCAATCTGTGAACCATCGACCCAGCGTGGCTTTCATTGTATCTTCTGGCTTGGCACGTTCCACTTCAACCGCAGGCCAACTTGTTCCACCTAATCCAGCAACATCTAACGCTTGAACCCCAGCAGTTTCTAACATTTTAGCGGTACTTTGGTTTAAACCAGCTCCAGTTTCTTTTGCAATTATCGGGATTGTACTATTTTTAGTGAGCCTTTTCAGGGCTTTTAGGACACCAGCGAAGTTCGCCTCCCCCTCGGGTTGGACTGCTTCTTGAGCCGCATTGAAATGGATTGCCAGAGCATCTGCTTTTATCATGTCAATTGCGGTTTGCACTTCTTTCTCCCCCCATCCGAGAGAAAGTTGAGGTGCTCCAATATTCCCCACAAGAAATGCCTTGGGAGCATTTTCTCGTGTAACCGTAAAAGAATCAGCAAGAGCCGCATCTTCAACAGCTGCACGTTGACTTCCTACACCCATCGCTACCCCTAAGGCTTCCACGGCTTGAGCAATGTGCTTGTTTATTGGTAGAGCTTCCTGATGCCCACCAGTCATCGCTGTAACTATAATTGGAGCTTGAAGTTGATGGCCAAGAAACGTCGTTCGTACATCCACATCGTCGAGGTTAATTTCAGGGACCGCATTATGAACAAGTGTAATATCATCAAATCCAGTCGGAATGCTTGATTCAACCTCACGTTCGAGACAAATACGAATGT
Source organism: Candidatus Hermodarchaeota archaeon (assembly GCA_016840185.1). The sequence continues at coordinate 5,424 of JAEOSV010000037.1, forward strand.
GTTCTAATTTTCGACTTTCAGTAAGTTTTTCTTTTTCCTTCGAACCTGCCTTTGTACGAGTTTTTGCCAACAATAACCCCTCCGGGGTACTTGTTTTATTACTGTTTGAGTTCTTCATGAAACCCTTCGTTAGAGGATTTCGACTAATCCATTTGTGGCATCAACGTGCAGTTGCTGACCAGTGGCTATCTTGTTAATGGGAATTTTATCGATTGCCGGTATCTCACTGATTATACAACCGACGGCAACAATGGTTTCTGTTTCCTGGTTTATAATGGCTACCGGTCCCTTACCGGTTTTCGCTAATTGATAGAGAACATAGGATCCAACTGTTGAACCTTTTCCGCTTGGAAAAACGAGGACTTTTCCTGAGATGGATTGTCCCTCTAATTCGTGATCTTTTTCTACAACCACTCCTGTCTCCGGGTCCACACCCCCATAGAAAGAAATCCCTTGGTTGGAGACTAATGCTTCACCTTTTACAGTTCCAGGAGAGATTTTTCGACCTTTGAGTTTGCTGGTCATTGAGTTAACGCCTCCTCAATGCATTCTTCAATTGAGCAGTGTTTGGTTTGAAATTTGTTACGTCCCCGACCGTAATAGCAGCCCTTTGCTGAATCAGTACACAACCCAGTGAATCGCCCCTTGATGGGAGCTACCACACAGCAAGTGTCGCAGGCAAATTTGATGCCTGCCGCTTCAATAATCTGGGTATATCCCATTCGATCTGCAACTTGTTTGGTGGGACGTGCGGTTGTAATCCATGTTTCTTTTTTCACATGTTTCCCATCGACAAGCTCAGAGATGTAACGGATTTCACGCAATGAAGCATGTGGGCAGCCTATACTGACAAAATCAATTGTTGCACCTTCTTCGTTGAGATCTTCTTCAGCCTTTTTCAGGTCTGCTTTGGTGATAGTAATTGTTTCCGTTGGAATTTTGGATTTATTAGGTGTTAAGCCTTCCATGTGAAAAAGGGCTGTTCCACCATAGGTGGCAATGGATGCACAGAACGATTTGAGTTCGTCTGTATTTGCTGTGGAAATACCAGTGATGTAGGGGATGGTCCACTCGGTTTTTGAGTCAAGAATATCTCCAATGGCTTTTCCTAAAGTACCAAATTGAGCTGTACCTGAGACTGATGGCTCAACTGTAAATGCGATATGTGCTTGTCGATTTTTTTCTAGGTGGTAACCATATTTCGGAGTATAACCGGTCAGAGCGGCGGCTAAAGCACTGGGTCCACCTTCACGATTTGTTTTCGCGCCAATCACTGAATTTGCAAAACATACAGCACTACTTTCAGCCCAAGCGATGTGTTCTCCGAAATGGGGAAGATTTCCTACTAAATAGGGGGTGCACGTACACGTGGTTATGATATCCATCTTTGCGAAGGTATCAATTACACGTTCTTGGTTCTTCGCAAACTCAGGATCAATTCCTAACACCTTCCAGTTTTCCAAGTCCATTCCAGCAGGATTGAGCGTGGTCAATACACGAACCCGACCATCCTGAGCCATTTGTGCGAGCCAATCAAGCCCTGGTTCTCTGAGGTTGGCATAGCTTACCCCTGCAATTTGAACCGAAGTAACTGGAACCATCGCTTTCGCATCGAAGATGTCGCCTAACGCATTCAGAATTTCCATGCTTTTCTGAGTCGCAAAACCATGCTTTCCTTCGAGCATCTCCTGTTGAAGTTGGGATAACTTCATCTAACAATTCACTCCTTGAGGAATTTCTTAAGGTCCACTTTTGGAAAACTAGCCTTGGCGAAGGTTTTCCCTTCAGCCTTTAATGGGTGGGTGAGATCAAACCCGATTTTGGTTGTGAGATAAGTCCCTGGTTCAGAACTGGGATCCAGGCTGCTTCCTCGCTCTTTGTCCTTCACTATCATGTCCACATCTCCTTGAAATCTGGTTGCCATGGCCCATTCGACGTCAATGGAATCATAGATATCGATGTCTTTGTCAACAACGAAGACATGCTTACAACTCCGGTGACCTTCGAAGGCTCCTTCTAGGGCGAGTTTGCCATCTTCCTCACGCTGCTTATCAATTTGAAC